>NZ_SZPP01000074.1:0-12706 GCF_030263775.1 Candidatus Jettenia sp. AMX1 | reverse complement strand
GAACAAGATTTTTCAGGCTCTCTCAGCCATGACTGCCATCTTTCCCTTATCTATGGCTGGTTAGCACGATTTTTGTCTAGTTTATGCGCAACTTATGTGGAATTAAATACAATTTAAGCCGTTCAAACGGTTTAATAAGTAGTTTTTAAGCGGTTTAAACTGTTCAAACCGTTTAAGCCGTTTAATAAGCCGTTCAAGACGGTTCGGTTGTCTGATCGGGATTTGCTTTAACTCTGTTTGCAATTTCATCTACTATTTCTTTTATGCTTTTTTGCCTTGGTAATTTATATTTTGACCCTTTATATCGGCTGTCCTTCAAGTGTTCCATAAAATTGTTAATCATTATTGAAATACGTTTACATTGTTCAAGAATGGGATTTAAATCTTTTAGAGGAATATACCTCTGATCACCTGCTATATATAGTTGGCATCGCACCTCACCACATGACCCCTTGGCTATTGATAGAAATTGGATTAATTCCTGATTGCCCCCTCTTTCATACCCTTCGGCTATGTTCGACATGATGGAAACGGATGCTCGCCTGATTTGGTCTCTGAGGCTGCGATCTTTTACAAAAGCGCCCTCTTTGGTAATTCCATAAATTTTATTTGTTAATACCCTCGCTGCCTTCCAGATCTCAAGGTCTTCGAAGTGCATAGGGAATCTCCTGTTAGAGGTTTTAAAGAAGTAATATAAGAATAGTTCAAACCGTTTAAACGGTTTGAACTGTTTGTATGACTTCCACATACCCACATCCCATACTATTATTTTGCCCAAAGCCACATTTCAGGCCTATCTTGATTAATTCTTTATGACCGGTAACAATAAAGGGCTGTAAGGTGCCTTTTATATTGATGGGTCTCACACTGCTGTCTAATCCGGTACTAAAAACAGTAAACTGTTTTATTGATTTTCCAGCAATGGGATAGAAGGTAAACTTTAGGCGCTTGCTGTCGCCGCCAAAGGGTTTATCATAAAGCGTTTCGTATTTGTGCATGAGGTTTTGTCTCAAAAATTCCTCGTAACCTTCATCGCCAGGATACAGAAAGACATCCTGCTGGCCTTGCGGCATGGGTTTTTTGATGAAAATAGGGGATTCTAAAGGACGCAGGGTTAAATTATTTAACCCGTTTAAATCGTTTAAGCCGTTTAAGTAGTTTAGAGGATCCGGCAATGTTTCTACCTGACAGACGTTGAACGTTTGTCTGCCAAGCCTCACCGCCTGCCCTTCAGTAAATATACCATCTACCAGATGTTGGATAAACAGATCGACGGGTGATGCTATTTGAAAGGAAAAGGTGAAATGACTGGATTGAGAGGCTTTGAATGAAAAACCACCATGTGAGCTGCTGAAATTGTTTGGTGATTGATTCGTTTTATTATTTCCATGATTTGTGTGGCCTGAACGGATAATCTTGATTGGACCATGGAATAGTATCCCCGAGAAGACAAAGAACTTGAACCGTTTGTCCTTTTTGTAAACAAAGCCTTGTTCATGAAGCCATCGGGAATAGTCTGGGTTTGATGTGAAGAGAAATCCATAGATTAACGCCTGTATCTGATGTTGATAGTTGAAGTCGATAATGGCTGGCCTATCTGCTGAAAGCGTTATCTTTATTCTCATAGATATCTGTTTTAGAATTTTTTATATTTTTTGCAACAATAGCAAATAGGAATATAATGTCAAATGTTTTTTTAAATAAATTTGCAGCACGTTTTTTATATGCGCTTAATTGACAAAAAGGTTGCTAAAAAAGTACCTATTTTAGTAATATAATAGCTTAAGTAATATACGCAAGATTTTTCATTTTATTTGAAGGTAAACAAATGTCAGACAATATTGAAAGACATAAGGACCTCAGTAAGAGGGTTTTAATGCCGAACGAGCAGAAACTCCCGGAGCAACGAGCATCTGGGCAAATTCAAAGAGCGCCTGCGCAACTCATACAGGCATTTTTCCTGGGTGCAATGGTAGGGTTTTCTCTTTTTGTAGTAATTTGGATTATTGCAGGTTTTTCAAAACTAGCGATTATAGCGCCATTCATGGGAGGTATTTTTGGTATAGTTTTTGAAATGATGAGGCAGAAAACGAAGGCATAGTATGGGTATGGTTTTATCATGAGATAGCATGTATTCCAAAACTTCCCACAGTAATTATGAAATGATTTATGAGAGGTAAATGAGATATGAAAGTAACTATGGTAGGTATATCAGGTTCTGGCAAAACGGCATATATGTCAGCACTTTATGAAACGCTTGGAGATGCAGGGCAAAATGAGGCAGGTTTTTACATTGCCCCGCGTTCTGTACAGCAATTTGATAAAGCCATATTGAGTGTTGGCGATTTTAGCAGGTTTTCACTTGCCGATAAGTTAAAATGGCCTGACGGTACACAGCAGACAACGGTATGGCCTTTTACTGTGTATCATAATTCAAGGCCGGTAACCTATTTTGATTGGATAGATTATCGCGGAGGTATTTTAACAGAAATTACGGATACAACGGATACTCAGGAATCCCCGGATATGGTCAGATCTGAAATTACTGACCTGGCTTCTCATATTGAACTCAGTAATGCTGTTATCCTGGTTGCAGATGCCTTTGTCCTGACGTATTATCCGAATATTAAAGAAGCACGACATCGGTCAGGAGCACGCAGGATCCATGAGATATTCACAACCTATAGCAGGATTTATCCGAATAGGAATTTAATATTTGTAATCATGTTAACAAAGGCAGATACGGTTGATGCCAGGTGGAAAACTGACAATTATGCGCCGTTGATTGAACGGGGCCTGGAAGTATTTAATCAGATGGTATCTTTACAGAAGCAAAATCCCTCCTGGGAGGGGTGTATTGTTCCTGTCTCTGCAGTAGGAGAGGGTAATGTTCATCGGTCTGTTACTCCTACAGAGGATGTTAAACATCCTTTTAGGTCCGAAGATAAGATTGTGGGATTTCCACAACCGGTGAATGCAGAACATGTTTTGTTTTATTGTTTAGGGCAAACTTTAAAGCAGATGAGAGAGGAAGCCAGCAAGAGTATAAGGCAAAGGGAAAAAGAACTTTCAGAAATCCTGAAAAAAGCGGGGCTGGTAAATAAAATCTGGTCTCTCATCATGCGTAAGCCTGATGCCGAGAGTATCGCCAGAGCTATTTTAGAAGAAAAAAATAAGGATTACGAAATTTTAAGCCAATTTGAGACACATATAGAACCGCTCTTGGGCAAAGCAATGGAGAGGGTAAGGCAGATCAAATGAAATACCAGGAACTTTTATATTCCCGTTCTTTATCGAAAGATTATCGATGGATGATTGTTCCACCGAAAATTTCTTCAGATAGTCTTAAGCTATTAAATCAGCTTTACAATCTGTATGATAAGTACAAAAATGCTTTCTGCAAATCGCCGGTTTTGCCTCTTTACTGCTTAAACCATTTACAAACTACGTTTCTTGTGAGTTGCGGTTTATCAAACCATAAAGATAAAGATGGCCGAAACATTTACCATTTACAGGGCATTAGCATTCCCCCTGAGTACAGAAGGCATTTTTGGTTTATCCTTCCCTGGATATTGGCTAATTACGATGGTGAGAATTTGTTAAATACGTGGAGAAAAGTAGATTTTCCTGCTGCTGATGACATCGTGCGTCGTGCATCGGAGGATTGTTTTTTCAAACTCGACTTGTTGGATAAATCGCTTGCAGAATTAATTAAAACATCAAAATTCACCCTTGAGAGATTTGATGAACTATCCATAGGTGAACCGGTCTATATTCCGTTTGATAAAAATGGTTTAAAAGAACTAGCCCATGTAATTGTATCTTCAGACTATGGCTGTGTAAATTTTGCTTTTGGAGCTACACCAGAAATGATCAGGGCTTTTGACTTCAAGATTATCGCAAAGTTAGGTGACAATTCGAATATGAGGCTGAATCGGAGGACGAGGATAACAGAATCTGTCCCGTCTTTTATCCTTGATGAACGAGATAAAGACACCAGAGAGCTTGTTGATGATCCTATAGACCGTTTTGATCCAAGAAAGAAAGATAATCTTAAGAATCAAAGTAAAATGGTAAGGAGAAATAATTCTTTTCACCTATTTGATCAGTTTGTACCTCGCTTCCTATCGATACTCAGGCTGGGAAAGAAACTAAAACGATCCAAGAAATCAGGTTAGTTTTTCGTCACTTCTTTTATAGCTTTTAAATAAAAATATTATTTTATTTGACATAAGACAACATACTTGTTATATAGGTAGCGTTTAAAAATTAAGACAGAGCGATAAAGGCAAACCCTGAGTGATCAGGGGACGCAAAGTAAAGGATCTTTAATTACACTGGCAGAGGCGCATCATGATGCGTCTCTCCTATGAATGAAAGATAGCCCTACTACCGAACATGATAAATATATTCGAAATAAATCAGAGAACCTTACTCTGAGAATATTTGACTTAATATTCTCGAAGTAAGGTTTTTTTGTTTTATCTGAACTTGAAATTTATAACCCCTTTTCTCTCCTCTGCAAGGGAGAAATCAAGGGAAGCTCTCAGCTTGATTTTGTGTAATTACGGTATATATACGAGAAAATTCAGTACCTCCTCCCCCGTGGTGGGACGGGAATAAGGGAAAGAAAACAATCTCATTGTGCACCCTTACCATAGCCCTCTCCCATCAAGGGAAGGGAGGATTAATCTTGTGTTTCTGTTGTATTATTACTACGTAATTCTTCGTAGAAAGTAGGATTCTACAAATCTTATCTGATATTGAGCAGTAATAGGTATTTTCATAGAAAAGGGAGGTTTTCATGAGTTCTGTTAATGCAAAAAGTATATCGTCAGAAGAAAAACGTGAGCTTACCCGTAAAATTCTGGAGAATCGTAAAGTTAAATTCCAGGCAGAGTCTGATGATAAATCTCAAAATTATCAGAACTATACCTATGATATGTTTATCGGCAATCCCGGATCTGAACTGACAGAAATAAAGCATTTTAACGAATGGGTAGAGAGTGCAACGAGGGATGGTTTATACACATTTGAATCGCCAAGACTTGGGGCGCAAAAAACCGAAATTGAAATCCAGCGTGAAACGGGTGATAGAATGAGACTATTGAATTTTTCCAGCTATAACTATCTGGGATTTGGCTATCATCCTGATGTAATTGCAGCGGCAAAAGATGCTCTCGATACCTATGGTCTTGGTGCGGCTAGTTCACCCGTGATCAGTGGTACGTATGGTATTCATAAAAAGCTGGAAGAGGATCTCACGCATTTTTTTGGATTAGACGACCGGTCAATATCATTATTTCCCTCTGGCTATAGCGCGAACGTAGGTGTTATACAGGCTTACATGAAGCCGGGAAATCATATCGTAATGGATCAATCGGTTCATACATCAATTCTTGAAGGGGCGAAGATATCCGGGGCAAACTGCTCCTATTTTCGACATAATGATATTGAACATCTCGAACAAGTTTTACAAGAAGTTTCCCATGGAAAATCACGTGTTCTTGTTTGCGTCGAAAGTCTATATGGTGCAGATGGTGATTATGGTGACCTTAGTGATATAGTACGGGTGGTTAAAAATTATCAGGCAAGCATTCTTGTTGATGAGGCTCATTCAACTCTGATTGCCGGTGAAAATGGCAGAGGAGTCAGTGAAGAGTCTGGCGTCTTAGAAGACATCGATCTTTATGTCATTACTTTTAGTAAGGCATTTAGTGGGGTTGGTGGCGCATTACTCGCAAAAAAAGAGGTAGTCCGTTACGTTAATTGGTATGCAAAATGCCGCATGTTTTCCTGCGCTTTAGATCCTGCAGTAACCGGTGGTATGATTAAGGTGCTCGAACTGGCGTCAGGGCCTGAGGGCGAGAAGAGGCGCAGATTACTACGGGAAAATGCGGCGTATTTTAGAAAAAAACTTGCAGGAAAAGTTGATATGAGAAATAGTAAAAGTTGGATTGTTCCGGTGATTTTTGGCTCAGAACGAAATACCTTAAAACTCAACGACTTTCTCCAGAGAGAAGGTTTTGATGGAAGTATCCTGCAATTTCCATCAGTACCAAAAAATGAAGCACGTATTCGTATATTTATTACCTCTGAACATACCAGATATCAATTGGATAGGGGTATAGACATCATCCTGAAAGCTGCCGAAAAATTTAAGTTTTTATTATAATAAAAACTTAAATAAAACCCTGCGGCAGAATAACTCCTTCTCAAAAGATTACTATTATGAACTTGAGAATGCAGAGGTCAAAGGTTGCGCCTTTACCCGATATCTTTTATCTCACATTTCTGTAAGCCTGTAGTGACTTGAACATCAGCATAAGCTCAAAGGTTTCTCCGTTCTCCTTTTGAAGCATCTCTCTCCTTTAACCTCTTGATATTACTGGAAAATTCTCATCGAATTTCCTTTCCCTTCCTTTTGCATTTGACATCATGTTTATTTATGTTATAAAAGGTAAAGATTATAATTAGCTGTGTAGGAGTATTTTTAATATTTATTGAGGTTATTCTGACAAACATAATGAATATACTGTTGATATACCCCGAGTTCCCAGATACATTCTGGAGTTTCAAACATGCACTTAAGTTCATACGCAAAAAGGCCTCCTTTCCGCCGCTAGGATTACTGACAGTTGCTGCAATGCTCCCACCTGAGTGGTCAAAACGTTTAGTTGATGTCAATGTAACAAGACTCAAGGATGAAGATCTGTTATGGGCGGATTATGCATTTATCAGCAGTATGGTTATACAAAGAACGTCGGCTCAGCAGATCATCAGACGCTGCAAGGAAGCCAACCTTAAGGTAGTTGCCGGAGGGCCTTTATTCACGAGCGAGCATGAGCAATTTGAGCATGTCGACCATTTTGTTCTTAACGAAGCAGAGCTAACCTTGCCGCCTTTTTTAGAAGATCTGAATAATAATTGTGCCAGGCGGATATACACCACATCTCAGTTTGCTGATATTCAGGAGACCCCGACACCTCTTTGGGAATTAGCCGATCTGAGGCAATATGCCTCGATGAGTATACAGTACTCCCGGGGTTGTCCATATCACTGCGAGTTCTGCAATGTGACATCATTATTTGGAAGACGCCCACGTACCAAAACCGCTGAACAAATCATTGCCGAGCTGGATAGTTTCTACCGTATGGGGTGGCGCGGACCCGTATTCTTCGTAGATGATAACCTCATCGGGAGCAAAAAAAACCTCAAGGAAGAATTGCTTCCTGCTTTAATTACATGGCAAAAAGAACATGTACCGATACCGTTTAACACGGAAGCCTCTATCAACCTGGCTGATGATGATGACTTGATGCGAATGATGTCTGAAGCAGGCTTTGATGCGGTTTTTATTGGGATTGAGACGCCGGATACGGATGGCCTGGCAGAATGTAACAAAAAACAGAACAAAAACCGTAATTTAATTGAAGACGTGCGGCGTATTCAGCGAGCCGGACTGCAGGTACAAGCAGGCTTTATCGTAGGTTTTGATAGTGATACTCCATCCATCTTTCAGCGGCAAATTGATTTTATACAGAAAAGCGGGATTGTGTCAGCAATGATTGGGCTGCTTCAGGCCCCTGCAGGAACAAAACTATACGAACGTCTAAAGCAAGAGGGGCGTTTACTTGGACAGATGTCGGGGGATAATGTAGACGGCACAACGAACATTATTCCTACCATGGACATGGATACATTTCAGGAAGGATATAAAAATATATTGAGATATATTTATTCCCCTGAAAACTATTATCAGCGCATAAAGACCTTTTTTCGCGAATATAAAATGCCAAAGGTTAAAGCCCAATTTGAATTTAGTCATATATTAGCATTATTTCGTGTTATCTACCACATTGGTATCATGGGCAATGAGCGTACCCAATTTTGGAAACTCTTATTATGGACGTCTTTTCATCGCCGGGAATTGTTATCGCTCTCTGTTACTCTTGCAATTTACGGTCATCATTTTCGCAAAATTAGTGAATTACACGTCCTTTAATTTTGAAAGGTTCAGATTATAAAATATATTATTTAAAATATATTATTATTTAGTATTGTTTTAACATGTGATATGTAGTAATATAGTGAATATAGTTGACTTTTGGCTGTATTACAAGATTCGTATTATATGTTTTGATGTGATAATAAGGCTGCAATAGTTGCAACTATTGTAGCCTTTTTTTATTTTTTAACTTTTTCATGCTTAAAGGGGGTGATTTGAATGGCAGCTGGAACAGTAAAATGGTTTAATGACAAAAAGGGTTTTGGTTTTATTACTCAGGATAACGGAACTGATGTTTTTGTACATCAGACCGAAATTCAAGGTAGTGGATTTAGAACTCTCGCCGAAGGAGATAAGGTCGACTTCGAGGTTATTAAAGACCAAAAGGGTTATAAGGCAGCAAAAGTTGTTAAATTATAAATGTATGTAAAAGCGTACTCTTATTTTAAAGTAGAAACAACTAAATAGTTATAGTATATAAAAGAATATAGAGTAATCGACTCAATATAATTATAATAACAAAATAAGGAATCCCAGTATCGGTAAAAGGATATTGGGATTTTTTATTTGATTTTTTAACCAATTTTTTGTTCTCTGTTTTGGATTACTAGAGAAGACATACTACGGCAAGTCCGGCTATTGCGACAGGTTTACGCAGACTGCCATACATATTTGAATATAAAGAAGGGATGATGAAATAAAAATATATGAGTAAGATTAAAATCCGGGATCAAATAGAAGATACCTATAAATGGGATGTGTCTGTTTTGTATGTATCGGATGATAGCTGGGAAGAAGACTATTGCAAGGTAGAAAAAGAATTTCCTCAGCTTCTCAAGTTCAAAGGCTCTCTTGCCGATCCCCGTAAACTTGAGCAGTTTATGCAGTTTTATGTTAACCATTCTATCATGAGAGAAAATTTATATGTGTATGCAAATGTCCGCTTTTTTGAGAATACCCGAAACGCCAGATATGAAGAGATGAAAGGGCGTATCGAACTGCTCGTCTCAAAGATTTCCGCACAAACTGTTTTCATTAAAAAAGAGCTGTCCTCTTTATCACAGAATGATATCGATACCATGATTCATGAAAATCCTCATCTGGCGGGGTATCGCTTCTTCCTGGAAGGCTATGCCCGGTACAATCCTCATATCCTTTCTGAAGAAACGGAAACTGTTTTAGCGGAACTGAAAATTGCCCTGGATAAGTCTGATGATATTTTTTCGGCTTATAATGATAACAATATTTCGTTCGGGGAATTTGAACACAAGGGAGAAATAATTCGTCTTTCTCATGCAAAGTATGCGCAATTGCTGGAATCACCCGACCGGGCTCTCCGGCAAAAAGTGTTTGATTTTTATTACCGGCCTTACCGGCAGAATATTGACGTCCTGGCAAATACCTATGCAGCACATGTACTTGCAAATATTAAACTGGCGAAGGTTCGGAACTATTCGTCTATGCTGGAGATGTCTCTGTTTCCCGATTATGTGCCAACTACGGTATTCAGTAATCTCATTGAGGTTGTAAAAGAGAATATTGATGCGATCAGTGAATTCAATGTCCTGAAACAGGAAGAGCTTGGAATTGAAAAATTACACTTCTATGATAATTATGTTCCCCTGGTTCATGAGGTTGATAAGAAATATTCCTATGAAGAAGCAATCGATCTGGTTCGTACAGCGCTTGAACCCCTCGGCGCAGAATATCTCAGGAAGTACGATTCTACTGTTCATGCGAGGGTAATTGATGTATTTGAATCCCCCGGCAAGAGATCAGGGGCGTTCTCCTGGGGTAGTTATGCGAGCAGGGGATTAATTTTTTTAAATTACACGGAAAAATTCTCTGATGTTTCAACATTTACCCATGAATTCGGCCATTGCCTGCATCGGGACTACTCCATTGAAAATCAACCCTACATCTATTATCAAAATCCAATCTTTTTGGCTGAGATAGCATCGACATTTAATGAAGCTTTGCTGTTTGATCATATGTCAAAGATTGCTAAATCCAGTGAAGAGAGGAAATTTTTTCTGTATCACAACATGAAACGCATAGAGGCAACCTTCTACAGACAGACCATGTTCGCAAATTTCGAAAAAGATATTCATGAGATGGCCGAATCCGGCAAGGCACTGATCGCAAAAAGCATAACCGGCATATACCGGAAAAATCTTGAAACATATCTGGGTAAGGGCATAGTTATTGATGATCAGTTAAACTACGAGTGGGCAAGAATTCCCCATTTTTACCATGCATTTTATGTGTACAAATATGCTACCAGTTTATCCGCGGCAATCGCTTTATCCGAACGTGTAACCTCCGGTGAAAAAGGTGCTGTCGAAGATTATCTGACATTCCTGAAAGCAGGATTACACAAGGAACCGCTTGAAATTCTGAAAGATGCCGGAGTTGACCTTACCGGAAAAGAAGCGTATGAAGTGACGGTTAACAAATTCAGGAAATTACTGGCAGAGTATAAATCATTATCATGAATAATAGGTAATATGCTTGAGTGTGTCTATGAGATCAAACTGAATGGATTGGAATATTTATTGAAACCGCTGCGTTAATCAATATCAGGAGAGTATTTCACGGAACTGGTTTTCGATTTTTATACTTTCTGCGAGTTATCAGGATACAATATTTATCGGATTTCCACTCATTATTGCTTGTATGTTTGCTATGAGTTCTTCACCTAGCCGATATGATGCCTCTTGTGTGTTAAATCCCATGTGAGGTGTAGCGATAACATTGTGACATTTCACCAAATCCAATAATTCTCCTGATAATTTACCGGCATGCGGCTCGTTTTCGAATACATCCAAAGCGACGCCTGCCAAATGGCCTGATTTTAGTACCTTGATAAGCGCTTTTTGGTCCAGTATTGCACCCCGTGCAGTATTGATAAGATATGCATCTTTTTTCATAAGCCGCAGTCTTCTTTCATTCATAAGATGCCTGGTTTTATCAGTAACAGGGAGGTGTAAGCTGACAAAATCCGAGTTTGCGATAAGTTGATCTAATCCGTCCGGCGGGGTTTTGGAATTTGCGTGAGAAACTTTCATTCCTATGTTTTGGGCAATGTGTGCTACGGTTCTTCCTATATTGCCATATCCTATAAGTCCTAATTTCTTATTTCTCAGTTCTATACCCATATATTCCGATGGCTTCCATTCGCCATTTTTAAGGCGGGTATTTGCTTCAGTAATTCTGCGGGCAATCAAAAGCATTAACGCTATCGTATGTTCGGCTACAGCTTGAGTATTGTGTGTAGGGCAGTTTGATACCATAATCCCCATCTGCGATGCCGCTTTTACATCTACATTCTCATATCCTACTGCCGGCACAATGATGAATTTTAGTGAAGGAGAATTTTGAATAATATGTGTTGTGATATTTGTCCAACCAGATATAAGTATCTCTGCGCCTGCAATCCTCTCAATGCTCTCCATTTCAGTTAAAGGGTAACCATTATACCTTACCACATTTCCAAGTTCCTTCAGTATTGTAATGTGCCGTTCTGCTAATTGAATATGATCAAGAATAACAATCTTCATAACTCTCATAGGTACGAAAAAGAATATCGGATACTGATTTTGTTATTTTTGCAGGGTGATGCATTTGCCAGCATGAGCCAAATATATTTTTATCTGTTGTGTAAATGCTTTGTTCTTACCATGTTAATATATTAATCGAATAGGTAGATAAATCAAGGCGAAATAAACTGAAGATTGCGTTTATTCCCATAAGACTGGACTATGAAATTTTATGTTAGTTAAGAAGTTAATATCGCCCTTATTGGTAACATATCCAGACATAATGGAACTTCAAAAATTTCATTTGCATTTTACTGATTAGCCAGTCATTATGGAACCATTCTGGATGATGAATATCCGTTCTGTGTATATCTCGGATAGTATTTTTTATTTTTGAGGCATGGTTCAAATTCCAAAGGGCTGATATGCTTGCAGGATAAGTAACCCCGAAGGGGTGAAATGATTAGGGAAATTGATATTTCGGTAAAATTTATATAAAGGAGATGTTGTATGGGTGATCATATATATAAAATTATTGAATTGGCAGGTTCTTCCACAACTACCGTAGAAGATGCTATTCAAAATGCAATTGCCAGAGCATCAAAAACTATCCGAAATATGCGATGGTTTGAGGTTATTGAAACCAGAGGCCGTATTGAAAATGGAAAGGTTGCTCGCTGGGAGGTTATCATAAAAGTTGGATTTGTGCTGGAGGATACTCTTTAATTTGGTGGTAGTTACTTATGTATTACTACAGGGTAACAATTTTTGGGCAGTGTGTAACGCTATAGATAAATTCATCAGAATTACGGTATATCCTGATTTACAATCTCACTGAATGTATAGGAATTTCAATTCTGTAGGGCAATCCTTTAAGGTTGCTCCTCGTGTATATGTTCAGGCGGGGAGCGGCAAGGCTAAAGCCTTGCTCTGCATCTTATGAAGGGATAAGAGTCACCGCGGGCCTGTTTTAACGTAAACAGGAAAAGAATGACAACGGAGCATTTTTCCTTAAGTTATCTATATATAGTCCATTCAGGGTTACCTCTAGATTGAATATTTCGAGTGTCTTGCAAGGGGGGCAGAAAAAGATCCGTGTGGAGAATCCGTAGGATAATTTTCAAAAAGCCGGAGACCCGGAATCCGGACAGGAAGATAT
>NZ_SZPP01000097.1:0-1836 GCF_030263775.1 Candidatus Jettenia sp. AMX1 | reverse complement strand
CGATGCATTACTTACAGCAGCCTTAATCGTGGAATAATCCTTTGGCACATGAATTGTGCCGGCATATGAAGCGCCTGACAAGCAACACAGGACTACTAATTTACAGAAAAGAAATTTCCATAATTTACCCTTCAACCTTTTCATTTCTTTCTCCTTAAATTTTTTTATAATTAAAATGATAGTAGAAGTTAACAACGAAAAAATTGTAAGATCTCTTGTATACCTAAAGCATCTAAAGTTTATGAAGCTTAAGCATTCTTAGGTAAATTCGGTTAGTTAAGGTTGTTGTGGAGGTAGCGCTCCTCGGTATTTTTTGCCATCCCTGCCAGGCCAACCGTATGGTAACGGTACAGCACCAGTTGCTGCCGGACCATTGGGAGCAGGATAATAATTCTCGTCTAGTCGAGGGTCAGCTTCGATACCGGAGTTCTCCAAACCGGGAGGGTAGTATTTCTTGGAGGATTTAAAGAATTTTGAGGACTTAAATTCGGAAAGACTCATAAAATGTTTTTTACTACTTTTTTTTCTTTCCCTGTGTGATTTAAAAAAATAAGTTTTAGGATTGTTTATAGAGCGATAGTAGATATTCCCATCATATATTTGAGAACCATCTGCCACCCTACACTCTCTTGCCAGCCAATGGTCCATTGTCTGGATGATGATATTGTTATAGACCTCCTGTGGTTGATCTCGATAAAAGTATTTAAGAATATATTCATGTCCTGTTCCTTTATTGTTTAGCTCCTTCCCAAATACCATGGTATTATGGTATATCTTCCATGGATCACCTTTACCAAATCTATTAGCTTCATGCTTTGCAAGCGGACGAGCCCATACCATCCCATCACCATTCGGGCCACGATATTTTTTTGAGAGTAATCTATCAGGATCACGTCTTCCACCCAACATCGGTTTGCTGCAATCAATAATGTTGTGATGGATATATTTTGTCCCTGGTTTGGGTGGAGAACCTGATCCATGCCTGGAAATCCCTTTTGAAACGAAGATCATTCTATTGTGATTGATCTCAACGTCAGAGCAGCCAGATCCTAATTGAACTCCATCATCCCGGGTACCTTTAAATATGTTATTGTGGATATGAAGATCATACGATGTATCAACTGCGCCGATTCCATCCCAGGTATCTTCAAATGTGCAATTCTTGATTTCTATATCGTAAGCTGAATCCTGGATACTTATTGCAGGCCCCTGAAAAGCATGTCCAGGCTCCGTACCACATTTGACATCACTCCAGGCAATCCAGGGAGGAACGTTACCGGAGACATGAATACCATCGAATACAATACCATGAACACCGTTACGGATCAAAACAGGTGTCCTACCACCTATTATATCGATGTTTTTAAGAAAAATGTGGTTTGATCCTGATTTAAACTCAAGGGCATTATTCTGATATCTTAGATTAATACCCTCGATATGTATGTATGAGGATTTCTCCTGAAAGGTGATAACTTCATGGTTTGGAAAGATGTGCATCGATGTAGAGCAAGGATTTGTATCTAAGGGGATAGTATATCCCATAATAATTTCTTGCTCACTGTGCTTTAGTCTTATATATATCTTTTCATCGGAACTATCCCAGAATATACCCGGGCCAAGATAAATATTACCAATATCAGTATAGTTTTCATTATCTGCGCTGAGATCGCTGTATCTTTCATAAGAAACAAGCCGATAATTACCATTTTCGCTTCCAAAATACCCATGAATACCCTCTGCGTTAGGGTATGTCTTTACCGACCTGTATATTCCTTTTGAAGAATCGTATACCTCCCACTGAGCGTTAGGGGTTGATCTAAATTCCTTGTAGCAACC
>NZ_SZPP01000008.1:0-85177 GCF_030263775.1 Candidatus Jettenia sp. AMX1 | reverse complement strand
TTTCTTAAACCGGTTCCCATGCTTTTTAACCTCTTCCCGGTGAGCCAGGCAAAAGGCAATCACCTTTTCTTCCTCCCCCGGATACTTCGTCTTCCCCTTATCAGAACGTGGCCTGCGCGGCTGGCCGGTCAACTTCGTGGCTTCGGGTGGTATACAACTGGACTTCTCTGCCACCTCCACCATGCGGTAAAACTTGCCTTTGCTCCATCCAAGCTCCCGGCAAGCCTGTTGTTGAAACTTTCCACGCCCCTTGTATTCTTTCAGGGCAAGAAAGTCATACACCTGATGGGGGATACCGGCATCCTTCGGCACGTGGACCGGCCGGAGCTGCCCGCGGCGGATCATGCCAAGCATGATCATCACCCACTTTTGGAACTCAATTACACGCTCCCGCGTCTGCGGGTCCTTAATCCTGGAAGTATGCAGCTTGAAGGTAAGGCCGTCTACCATCTCCTGGGCCATGATGATCGTTTCCTGGATACGGCCCAGTGCATCGGGGATGGGTTCAACGCGGTAAAAGGATTTGAATGTATCCTTGGAAAGATTTATCATACGGCGAATATTATTTTCTGCTACCCCTATTGCCGTACAATAGTCAGGAAGTGGTATAGCTTGTGTCTCCATTACTACTTTTCTACTCCAAGATTGGGTATCATTATGATACCCAATCTCCTGAGGGGATGGGGTCGTATTACACGATCCAGTCTCTTGATTATTACCCCGAGATTGGGAGTCATTATGGCCCCTAATATCCATCTCGGATGGGGTATCATTATGATACCCCATCTCTGGATTTTTATCCTGAGATGAGGTGTCATCATGACACCTCATCTCTATCTCAAACGTCATAGGAAAAAACCGAACCGGTTTACCCAAAAAATGCGTTACAATCGGAAAAATCCTTACTTCTTGTACGGCCGGAACTGCTTGAACGGCTTGAACCACGTTTGTATTCCCCTCCTTTCCTTTTACTTTGCGGCCTTATATACGTTCTCCGGCCAGAGGTCCTCTACCCTCATGCCGATCGCATCGGCAATAGCTTTACGGAGTCGCTTCGATTTTGTTTTACCCGTAATGACCTGGTATACAGCCACACGGCTAACACCCATCCGGCGGCCTATCTCGGCCCCGGATATGTTTCTCTTAATGAACTCTATTCTTATTTTTTGTTTTGTGGTTATCATGTGAAGAATTATACGCACTCATATGTGCGTAGTCAAATAAAAATATGCATATAAGCGTGCGTTATGGACAAAAAATATCCCTATCTTGATGTAGGGAAAAGACTTGAAAAATTAAGAAAAAATTTAACTCAGGGAGAATTTGCTAAGAAAATTGGGATTTCCCTTAGAACTTATCAATATTACGAATCTGGTGAGAGGTTACCGCCCGACCCAGTACTTGAGCGGATTGCGGAGGAATGTAACACCACAAAAGATGAGATACTTGGCCGAGGTTTTGCATCCCTGGAAAGGTTGTTTGCCCAGGAGAAGGCCAAAATTGCGGCTGAAAAGGCAGAGCTCGAAGGGTTAGAGAAAAAGTTGAGAGATAAACTCCTGGAGTGGGGTATCCCGGTCCCGGAAAATACCCTTGCATTCCTTGAAGTGGTAACGTTTTACAACAAACACGGCATAAACATCGTAGAGTTAATAAAAGGCGCTAAAGAGCCTATTCACACCGGAGAAGAACAGGAGCTTATCGATATGCTGGTAGCCATCTTACGAGGAGAAAACGAGGACAATAAAAAGGCCATCATCGAAAATGTCAAGGCATTTTATAAAACCCGTAACGTTAATATTCCCAATGAAATAAAAAAAGCGAACCATGCCGGATAATCAAATTCGATTGTAAATTCCACAATTAAATATTTGAAGGGAGGGAATGAGAAATGGATAAAAAAGAATTGATACTTACCGTAGCAAAAGACTTGCTGGTAACTTATAAACTTATACTTAAGAATGATCTACCAGAAAATCAGATTAAAACAATAGGAAACTATTTAAAACTTATGGCAAAACAGGTTGAAGAATCATACAATGCGATAATCGAATCTACACCTAATTAGACCTTAAGTTTAAATCAGGATTATAAAGCTTGCAAGTAACATGTAAAATGAATTCCGTATAAAAGCCTGGAGACTCTTTGTTTATTTCCCTGGCGGCATTTCTTATAAGCTCCAATGCCTGGCATGCGGTTTCCGCAATCTTCTTATCGATAATTTCGTCTGACAACTTCATAAATTACCCTCCATTATGGGTTAAAAAGGAATTTGGGTGAAATATATCTGAATCAAAATAGTATATCAAGGAAAAACCCGAAAGATTTTTATTGAAATGCCTGGTGAGAAAAAGTATATTCATACCAGTGGGTATGGTCCCTAACCATACCTGCAGAGGGTGGAAAATAAAAAAAATAAAATTTTTTTAAAATATTTTATTTTCAACTCTCATTTGAAAATACATCGTTTTACCCACCCAAAATCCCCCCTTCCTCCGTTAAACTTTACCCGGTTATCACAATTTAACTATATATTTATATCACCCCCTTATAGTGAGTTCTGTGGGTCTTCTGAAGGGATGTGACGTACCAGTTCTTCTCAATAAGACCAGGGAACGAGGTAAATAAGTTCTTATACCAACGTCATTGTGAGGGCCTTTTCCAAAGCAATCTCTTCTGAAATATTCAAGAGATTGCTTCGGGAGAAAATCCCTCGCAATGACAAATATTATCAGATACTTCTTGATTCGAGAAACAAAGTTTCTCGTATACGCTTGTTCCCAAACAGAGTTTAGGAACAAGCCAACAAGCAAATAAACCGGTAAGCTACCAGGGCTTAGCTTGATTGTAGAGGAATTCTCATTGTATGTAAGCGGATTTCAGGGTGGCACGGACAAACGGAGTTTATCCATGCTTGCTTCAAATGCCAACGTGGATAGGGAATATACCACACTGACAAACGATCCCTGTTGAAGACATACAGGGACATGGTTTGTCAGTGCCACCCAGGAATAGGCTTAAGTAGAATAAAAATTTCTATACTCGGGGTGAATAAATGCACTTACAAGGGAGGAATACCCAATACCGGGCAAGACGATGGGTGGTAGAGAGAACCCATTCCTGGACGAATCGATTTCTCCGCCTGTTGATTCGATGGAAAAAAAAGCTGAAAATTACCTGGTTTTCCTTGAACCGGCTTGTGCCTTTATCTCTTCTCGTGCTGCCCTGGTTTTCGGATAGGCTCTAATACCCAAATAGCCACACAACTATTCATCACATGTGACATGTCTCATTTATTGTTGTTACATCTTTGTGACAAGTCACACATTAATCTGTAACTATCAATAAAACCTGTTTTAACGCTTAAATAGTTTTACGATCCAGAATAGAAAAATCAATTCCTTGTAATTCAACAGGTTATCCATTTCTTTCTCATTTTTCCACGCTATTCAAAATAAATCAAAAACAAGAAGGTCTTACCTGGTGGTATATTTTTTGTTATTCTCCCCCTATACAACACCTTGTTAATCATCTTTATAGCTTCGTGATACTTTAAGTAACAACTGTTAATTATCTTTATAACCTTTCAAAAGGAGCTTACATGTTACCGAAGATACTACCATCTGTTCTGACCATGCCGTTTGCTGTTGTTCTCGCTTCTTTGTTATTTATTGTGAACCTTGCCACTGCCGCCCTCCCAAGCTATGATTTGCAAATATACAAACAAGGCACATGGTACACGGGTATAGCGATGGAGGATATTGACAACGATGGTGGTTTGGAAATTATCATTGGCAACCGAAACACGAGTTCCGCCGAGATCTGGAAATATAACGTAAGTACTCAGACGCTTAATCAAACGGCATCCATTAGTTTCCCCTATCACATACACGATATTGTTGCCGTTGATGTTGACCATGATGGACAAAAGGAGATCATCGTCGGAATACGATTTGAAGGCCTCTACATGGCGCGCTTTAGTGGTAGTGCATGGAATGTGACGCAAATTGCAGATGGCTACACATGGCAAGTGCTGGCGGCAGATTTTAATGGTGATGGTCATGTGGACATTTGCCAGGGGTTAGATCATGCCTATATTCGGATTTTTTACGGCAATGGTGTTGGCGGATTCACCCTCGGGTCTTCACCGCCTCTTGAAAGACAGCTCGGTAATGGATGGGGTATGAATGCCATCGATTTGAATTCTGACGGCAGACTCGACCTTATTGGTGTCGTTCCGCAGTGGCCTGACGGCATCGGGACTGGTTATTTTCTTCGTGCGCATCTGAACCTCGACGCTGGGGGTCAGGTGACATGGAACTCTGTTGGTCCAACCGCACCCTTGAGCTATGATCAAAATCGGGCCCAAGCCTTTCTTAGTAATTCAGCCGCTGACATAGACGGAAATGGCTATATTGATCAGGCTGTATTCTTCGCTAACGGGAGAGTATCGATCTATATGGGAAGCAGTTCTGGTGGACAGCTGGTGTGGACAGAGCAGCAGATAGCGCAACTTCCCACTACCGATTTTATCGATCAGCCTAGCATCGGCATTTCGGACGTGAATAACGACGGCTTTTTGGACGTACATGTCGATGGTGGCGCGGACTTCAACGGCATGGTTGTGTTTCTCGGCGATGGAACAGGGATGTATCAGCAAAAAACCTTGATTCTCGACCATGGTATTGGTGGGTTCTTGAATTCAACGAGATTCGGTGACATCAACGGCGATGGCTACACCGATATCTGTGCCGTCCGGTTTATGGGAAACAGCTATGCAGGATTTGACGTTTTGTATCAAACCCCTCCATCGAACCTACCGCCCGTTGCGAATGCCGGAACCGATCAATCGGTACATGTTGGGAATACGGTTATGCTGAACGGGAGTGGAAGTTCAGACCCAAATGGTGATTTGTTAACGTACAACTGGACATTTATCTCCAAACCCGGAGGAAGCTCTGCAACCCTGAGCGACCCGACTCTGGTGAATCCAACATTTACTGTAGATAAGGCCGGGACATATAAAGTAAAACTGGTAGTGAATGATGGTACGGTAGACAGTGTAGCTGATACCGTATTGATCAGTACCATTAATGTGAAACCCGTTGCCAATGCAGGGGATGACCAATCTGTATACGTGGGAAGCCTCGTTACCCTGGATGGAAGTGGTAGTTCAGACCCGGATGGGGATCAGGTGACATATAACTGGGCATTCCAGTCAAAACCACAGAACAGTTCAGCAACACTCAACAATCCCACATCGGCCAGCCCAACCTTTACCGTTGATAAAGCCGGCACCTATGTGGTGAAACTTATCGTAAATGATGGAGCACTCAATAGTGACCCGGATACGGTAACGATCAGCAATATTAATGTTGCCCCGGTAGCCGATGCCGGCATGGATCAGGCGATAACCACCATAGGGACTACCGTGCAGCTCGATGGTACCCAGAGTTATGATCCGGATGGTGATCCTATTACCTATCAGTGGGCATTTACTTCAATACCCGATGGAAGCACTGCATCCCTTGCAGATGCCGATACTGCTACACCGACATTTACTGCCGATGTACACGGCGAATATGTAGTGCAGTTGGTAGTAAAAGACACTTCATTACTGAGTGCTCAGGATGCTGTAGTTATAAGCTTTACCAACATAAAACCGGTAGCGAATGCCGGAACGAGTCAGTCTGCTGTTGTTGGTGATACGGTAACGATAAACGGGAGTGGAAGCACGGATGGGAATGGAGATAATCTGACCTACCAATGGTCATTTTCATCAGTTCCTGATGGAAGTAATGCCGAGATAGCCGGTCCAACGGCAATAACAACGACCTTTGTTCCTGATAAGGCAGGTACCTATGTTGTTCAGCTTGTGGTAAACGATGGTATTGTTGATAGTGATCCAAGCACGGTTCAGGTGCAGGTAATTGATGAACAGACAGCAGCAATACAGGCTATTCAGGATTGTGAGCAAGTGATTGCATCATTGAATTCCAATGTATTCAAAAATGCCAATATGCAGAACACCCTGATCAATAAGCTCAATGCGGTGATTGCAAACATAGAGGCAGGTAACTATGAGGATGCCCTGGGACAGCTCAGGAACGATGTTCTTGGAAAGACAGACGGTTGTGCGGATAGTGGTAGTCCGGACAAGAACGATTGGATTAAGGATTGCGCTGCACAGGGGTCAGTGTATCCATGCATCCAGCATGCTATTGTGGTAGTGGAAGGGCTGTAGGAAGGTAATTGAGTGGAATAATGAACTTCAGATTATTTGTGCCTAGTGTATAGAAATCTCACATTGTAGGGGTTGAAGATCTTCAACCCCTACTTCAATAGCTCAATGTCGATCGACCGAGCCTCGGAACGTGGGAAACATTCAGATTGAGGCTGCTCGATGACAATAGGAGTATCGTTGGCGGGACTATACACAATATGTCTAATATCGCCATCGAAACACTTGAGATTTTACCGTACTATGTGGATTGCCGAAGGTGGCAGCGGTGACACAGCCAGCGCCCGCAGCACCGCTATTGGCAATTGGGAAGTATTCAAAATTCACTACTGATATCTGGGGTATGAATTAGTTGTAAGTCATTATGTTGCACATAAATGCCAGAGAAGGGAGTTGAACCCTTACTCCCTTGCGGGAACCAGATTTTGAGTCTGGCGTGTCTGCCAATTCCACCACTCTGGCATATCGCTTATTTCTTGCTTAATCCTTTATTAATGCTTAGTTTGTGATTTGTTTTATGCTTATACACACCTATATTTAACTATATTAAAATATATAAAAATTATTGATTTTAGGGCACAGCTTAGGTACACATATGCTTCTCATGCTTTCTTTTCCCATATTCTATTGTTAAACGTATATAAATTACTACAAAATTATATAAAAATCAATATGTTTTAAAAAAGTATATTGAAGGGCGGAAATGGGTCTTTTCTGACTTGTTGATAATAATTGTCACGGCTGTTGCTGCATGACATCATTCCTTCGTAGTACTGTTTTTTTACCCGTAACTGCTTTGCAGTTTTACCTTCTATGCATTTGTTTATCGGATCTCTAGAATGGGATACTTTCGTAAGAATCGTGGGAAGTCCGTCCAGTTTTAACTCATACCACCGATGGTCAGAACTGTGGCTCTTTGCTGGTGTAAAACCGAATTTATGTTGAAGCAAACGCTCTAACTCTTTAGGTTTGATCGGCATGATACAATGAGCTATTTGGTGCTATGAGAGATGTATAATTTGAGATGATGGAATAAAGCTTGATTTTGATCGTCCTTATATGCTTGGATTTCAACGAGTTGGTAATAATCAAGTAATGATATTCTATAATCCTCTAAAGCCTCACCTTCTGTATCTCCATCGCCATATACACCAAATATATCGTCACTAGCTATATAAAGATCGTCAGATTTCTCAATAGTTATTGGTAAAAATTGAGTACTATATAAATCATCAATAATTTTCCCAAACAAAAAAATCTTCCTTTCTGGTAGTGTAGCAGGTGATGAATTGGTATCTGCTTTAGTATTTATCCTTGTAGTACTCGCCGGAAAGATTTTAAGAGATAACGAAGTTATGTTTGCTGGTCTGATAGCTAATGTATTGGCCATCCAATCACTCCTGTTGGCTTGATTTTGTCTTATATTTACTTAAATTATCCTGTAAGACTTTCACAAAATCTGACATTCTTTCAGAGGCTACAATAACACGAGCAACACATTCAGCTTTAATAGATTTGAGTTGAGCTGCCTTTTCTTTCTGTTCTTCGTCAGGACCTAAAAATATAGGTGGTCTAACCTCAAAGAAGGATAATATGAATTCATGTTCAGTATGTTGGACGACCATATTGGTAGCGTATCTAGTTGCAATACCTTCTGAATAATTCCAGTCAATTGGAATGTTAATTGATTGTTCATTATTTTCTGACACGGCATCCTCTCTTTATTGAAAAATATTTTATAAAACACATAGTATACAAGTCTTCCCCGAAAAGCAATTGAGAAATGGAATTGCACAAGGTAATGCTTGCCCTACCAGTCTGAATTGGACAGATCGGGGCGCTTTTCGCTATCCTCTTTTTTGCTTTTTTTAAGAAATAATTCATTTAGTGAGTCAAACATAAAGAGTATAGCTGAAAAAGCCTGAAAAATAGGGGTTGAGAATAGTTCCAAAGTATGGCATTCTTATGGAAGTATTCTAAAGTTTTCATAAGGAGAAGCCATCATGGGAAAACCATTCTCAATCTCCTTGCTCTCACAAATTCTTTTTCACCATACTCCCAAATCTGTTCGGGAACTTAAACAGTATCTCCATTTTGGCTCGTATCATTTCAGAGATTTTGAATCCTATATGAACCATATTCTCCTGGTAATTCTGGCATATTTATACGCAACTTATGTGTAGAATAATCAAGAGTTTTTTACCTGTTTTGGAGTTTAATCAGCATTGCCTGAGATATTTATTGCCTTGAAGTAAAAGGGGGGCACTTTGGTTGAACCATGCCATTCTGCTGTATTACCTATTGCTACAATATTGTTAAATACTTCGAAGGCATTTCCTGCAAACATACAATCCTTTACCCTGCCTACAATTTCGCCGTTCTCAATTACATAACCAAGATCGATGTTTACAGAAAATTCACCCGCAAGAATGTTACTCTGACCGCCACCCAATACCTGATCCACCAGCACGCCGTATTTGATATCTTTGATCATGGTCTCAAATGGCATGTTTCCCGGGTCAACAGTTACATTTGAATTACCAGGGGATGGTTGGGAAGAAAAACCACGATTGCCATTTCCTGTAGATCTTGTTTTCATGATTCCGGCAGTTTGCAAATCGAAGAGGTGATTTTTCAAGATACCCTTTTCAAACAGTACCGTGCGCTGAGCCGGTGTGCCCTCTGCATCCCACGGATAGCTCGAATCTGCCATATCGATTGTGGCATCATCATAGATATTGATCCTTTCATCGATGATTTTTTCACCCAGTTTATTGGTAAGCGGCGATGCACCTTTCTGTACCAGTTTCCCATTACAACCGGTTTCAAAGGTTGAAAGCAGGTTCCCCATGGCCTTTGCCGTAACCACTACAGGATAAGCCCCGGTTCTTAGCTTCAGCTCCTTTTCTGCAAGTTTTAAGCCTTTTAACGCCTTATCAACATGTTTATTCAGATCGGTTACAAGACCTTTTGAGCTTTCACCTTCACCAATCCAAAGCAGGCTTTGCCCTTTCACTTGTAATATTTCGATACCCATGCTGAAGAATGTCGAGGACAGGGAAAGATTCAGCCCTTTAGAGTTTACGAGTCTCCGCATTCCATGTCCTTTCCCTATACCAACACTGCAATCATAACCGGGATTTACCGATAATGATTTTTCGATAGCCTCTTTTCCCATATCTACGCATGTATGGATAGGGTAATCTATAACACGCTGATCAAAAATAGCAACTGTGAGGAAGGTATTTTCAGAAGGGAAATCGAAGGCAGCGGTTTGTCCAAACTTTGCGCTTTCTATTGCATTGGCGACCAGTTTCTCAGGTTTTCTGAAATCGGTAGTGCTGGAAAATCCGATTCTCCCGTCTTTAATGACACGAAGTCCAATTCCACGAATGGATTTTGTATTTACTGATTTTAGTTTGTTATTTTCGAAACTTACCGACCGTGTTTCACCCTCTTCATAAAGTACTTCTACGGAAGGGGTATGTTTTAAAGCCAATTCTAATATTTTTTCCTCAATTTTATTCATGAATGTAACCTCTCTTTATGGAAATCGGCATTCGTTAATTTATAATTTTAATTTAAAACGCGCTGTTTTATCCTCTTTTGTTTCATCAGATCTTTCCGCTTTTATCTGTAACCGCAAATCATTGGAACTATCGGCATAAGCAATAGCATTTTCGTAGCTGATTCTGCCGTTTTTATAGAGATTGAACAGGGACTGATCAAAGGTTACCATGCCTTCCTGTGTTCCTTTTGACATTGCTTCTTTTATTAATTCAATTTGCTTCTTAAGGATAAGGTCTTTAATCCTGGATGTATCGAGCAGTACCTCGAAGGCTGCAACTCGCTTCCCGTCATTTGATGGCACTAATCTTTGTGAAATAATAGAGCGCAAATTCAGTGAAAGGAGCAAATAAATTTGCTCATGACGTTCTGAAGGGAAAAAGTTTATAACCCGTTCAATAGCCTGATTGGCATTGTTAGCATGGAGTGTTCCCAGGCAGAGATGGCCTGTTTCCGCAAAGGTAATGGCTGATTCCATAGTTTCCGTGTCGCGGATCTCGCCAACGAGGATAACGTCCGGGGCCTGACGTAAGGTGTTTTTAAGCGCATCATGAAACGATAAAGTGTCGATACCAACCTCCCTTTGTGTAATAACAGATTTCTTATGCCGGTGCACAAATTCTAAAGGGTCTTCTATCGTGATTATATGTCCCGAATTATGAGTATTTCTGTAATCAACCATGGCAGCCAGAGTAGTAGATTTTCCTGAGCCTGTTGCGCCGACTACAAGAATTAATCCTCTTTTCGTCATAGCAATATCTTTAAAAATGTGGGGAAGGTGCAGGTCGTCAATAGTTTGAATATTGATTTTTATCTGCCGGATAACAAGGCCAATGTTTCTCTGTTGAAAAAATATATTTACCCGAAATCGGCCAAGCTCCGGATAATACAAAGCCAGGTTCATTTCCATTGTTTGATAAAAATCTTTTCTTTGTTTTTCGCTTAACATATCCTCTGCTAAAGTTCTGGTATCTTCAGCAGTCAAGTTTTTTGTTCCAAACGGGGAGTTAATACCCTCTTTACGGTACATAGGCGGAAGGTCAACAGTAAGGTAAATATCCGAAGCATCCAGGCGAACCATTTCCTGTAGTAGTTCCTTGATTTCCATTTATCTCCTCATGTAACAGCTCAGAATTCTCATGCGATAGTTTTATCTGATACCGCTCAGTACGCTTGGGTTACTTACCAGTTTTTCAATGGCCTCTTTCGTAACCGAATCCTTCTGATAGAGTTCGATCATAGCCTGATCCATGGTTTGCATACCGTATTGACGGCCTGTCTGTATGGATGATGGGATTTGAGCTATCTTGTTTTCTCTGATTAAATTCCGTACTGCTGATGTGCCAATCATAATTTCTAATGCTGCAACACGTCCTTTTCCATCTTTTCTTTTAAGGAGTTGTTGGGTAAGTACAGCCTGAATAGATTCAGAGAACATGGTGCGCACCTGTTCCTGCTGTTCCGGTGGAAACACATCTATCACCCGATCGACGGTTTTGGGCGCGCTGGATGTATGTAATGTGCCAAAAACCAGGTGGCCAGTCTCAGCAGCAGTAAGCGCTAAAGAAATAGTCTCCAAATCCCTCATTTCACCTACCAGGATAACATCCGGATCTTCACGTAAAGCTGACCTTAAGGCATTGGCAAAACTATGGGTGTGCGGTCCTAATTCCCTTTGGTTAATAAGGCTGTTTTTGGACTGATGAATGAATTCGATAGGGTCCTCAATAGTAAGGATGTGACATTTCTCCTCACGATTGATAAGGTCAATCATTGCTGCTAATGTGGTCGATTTGCCGCAGCCCGTAGGCCCTGTTACAAGGATAAGCCCCTTTTCTTTTTTTGTCAGATCGCTTACTATTTTTGGCATACCAAGCTGTTCCAGAGTAGGGATAACGGTAGGTATCGACCTGAATACTATGGACTCTCCTCTGTTTTGTAAAAAAGCATTTACCCGAAACCTTCCGGTATCGCCAAATGCAATAGCAAAATCCAGCTCATAGTGTTCTTCATACATCTTACGCTGTTGATCATTAAGGATATCATAGAGTATCTTGTGTACGTCTTCTTTGCTGAGCGGAGGGACGTCGATCTTCCTTATATCCCCATGGATACGAATCATGAGCGGTTCTCCGGAGCTTATATGGATATCGGAGGCATTCTCTTTTTTTGCGAATAGCAAAAGATCCAGTATGTCCATTTCCTTTATCTTCCGCCAATGACAACGTTTTGTATACGAACATGCGGGCCGCCATCTCCGACCCGGAGAGGCGACTGTCCGCTTTTACCACATCCTCCCAGCCCTCCATGTATGTGAAGGTCATTCCCAATGGCATCAATATTCATAAGTGTCTCAAACACATTTCCTGTAAGGACTACGTCGCGTATTTTTTCCTGTATTTTTCCGTTCTTTATCAGGTAAGCTTCCTCGGCGCTAAAAGTAAACATTTCCATATTTGTTTGTCCACCGAGGGCGCCGATAGCGTAAATGCCGTTATCGACCTCAGAGAGCATCTTCTCAAAAGTGTAATCACGGGGTTCCATATAGGTATTGGTCATACGTACAATAGGTCCATAGGCATAGTTTACAGCACGGGCATTACCTGTGGGTTGCTCATGCATTTTAGCTGCTGTTTCTCTTGAATGAAGCCGATTGGTCAAAATACCATGTTTAATAAGATAGGTTTTTTGCGTAGGTGTACCCTCATGGTCATATTTATTATATCCCGCTTCGCCAGCCATAGAGCCGTCATCTATGATGGAAAGGGCATCAATTCCAAATCGTTTTCCAAGAACCATAATTTCCCGCATCTTGGCATTTTCATAAATAAAATCAGCCTCACTGAGATGTCCAAAGGCCTCATGAATAAAGACCCCGCAAAGTTTAGGATCAATAATAACGGTATATTTACCGCCCGTTACCGGTTTTGCAGTAAGGAGGTCAACTGCGCGTTTGGTTACTTCTTCTACGTTTTGCTCTAAATTTTGAACATTGCTAAAACCCTGCAGATCGCCTACAGAATAATAAGCTTGTTGTACATTCATACCATCCCTTGCCATGGCAAGGAGAGAAATTCCACAAAAAATAGTTTCTTGTACGATAAAGCTGCCATCCGTATTGGCAAAATGTACCGTTCCATGTGAATCTAAATACCGTACGTTGGATGTCTGTATTTGTCTCGAGGACAGGATCTTGCTGTTGTACTTGTTACAAATGGCTTGTTTATCAGTTAACGAGATGTCTGCAGGATCTATTCCTACCTTTGCTTTTACATGATCATGTATAACCGGTATCGGAGCGAGTTGGCTTTCCTGTGTACCAACGAATCGTGCCTGTTCGCAAGCCATTTCTACATATCTCGGAAGGTTCTCAATGTCGTTAAAGGCAACAAATCCCCAACCGCCTTTGAACAATGCCCTCACACATCCGCCAAAAATAGTATTCTCGCCGATATTTTCAAGCTCTTTTCCTACATATGCAACGCTCGTATTGACGCCTTCCTGGATTCTTATTTCTGCATAATCTGCTTTTGCTAATTTTAAGGCATTTTTTATCAGTTTTTCCATTTAGGTTATTCCTTTGAATTTATCTGGTATTATCAAATTTTTCTATGGGCTTATCATTTTTTCAAATGCTTCTTCATCAAGGATCTGGACATTCAATTCCTTCGCCTTATGTAATTTAGTTCCCGGGTCTTCGCCTGTTATAAGATAGCTTGTCTTTTTGCTCACGCTCGATGTAACACGTCCACCTAAGTTCTTAATAAGCGTCTCGGCTTCATTGCGGGAGTATTTTTTTAATATGCCGGTAATAACAAAAGATTTTCCGGAAACTTTTGGATTTTTTCCGGTTTTTTGAGTTACTAATTTTTGGGTATTAACCCCTTGTGCTTTAAGCTTTTCAATAATTTCCCGTATACGCTTATTGTGAAAAAACTCAGCAATGCTCCTGGCAATAGTGGGACCAATTTCATAAATCGCTTCTAATTCATCCTGATTTGCTTTTGCTAACGCACCGAGGGAATCAAAATGTTCAGCCAAAACTTCTGCGGTATGAGAACCTACATTATTTATCCCCAAAGCAGAGATCAAACGATTTAAATCGCGATGTTTGCTTTCTTCTATGGCATGGATTAAGTTTAATGCAGATTTCTTACCCATGCGCTCCAGATTTACCAGATCATCATATTGGAGATAGTAAATATCAGCATAATCTTTTAGTAAATTTTTGTCAACCAATTGTTCAATAAGTGCAGGTCCTAACCCTTCTATATCCATAGCATTTCGATTTGCGAAGTATTTGATAAGTCTTTTCGTCTGTGCAGGACATAAGGAATTATAACAGCGCAGGTATACCCCTTCTCTTTTTACCACGCTATTGCAAGAAGGGCAATTTGCCGGTTCTTGAAAAATTTCTTCAGTTCCATTACGCTTTTCTTTTAAAGCATGTACAACCTGGGGGATAATCTCACCGGCTTTTTGTAGTACAATATGGTCTCCTACCCGTATGTCCTTTCTTTGAATTTCGTCGAAATTATGGAGTGTAGCGCGGCAAACAATAGTTCCTGCGAGCTGTACAGGAGCAAGATTGGCGACTGGGGTAATGGTGCCGCTTTTTCCTACCTGCACGACAATCTCTTCAATTTTTGTAATAGCCTGTTCAGGCTGAAATTTATAGGAGATTACCCATCGAGGTGACTTACTGGTATATCCTAATCGATTGTAAAGGTCGAGAGAATTGACTTTTATAACCATTCCATCGACCATATAATCCAGTTCTCTGCGGCGTTTATCCCATTCATTACAATATTGAATAACTTCTTCTATATTTTTACGTAATTGATTATAAGGATTTACCGGAAAGCCGAATTTCTGGATAAGTTCCAAACATTCAGCATGCGTCTTGAGTTCTAAACCTTCGCGGTATGCTATGGTATAGGCAAAGATGCGTAAATTTCTCCGCGCTGTAATGCGCGGGTCAAGAAGTTTAAGCGAGCCAGCAGCAGCATTCCTGGGATTCGCAAATTGAGGTTCACCTTTTTCTTCTTTCTCCTCATTAAGTTTTTGAAACTCCTTATTTGGCAGATAAACTTCTCCCCTGATTTCAATTACTGATGGAATTTTCTGTTTTTTATCCGAAAATTCAAATCGCAAAGGTACCTGGCGAACGGTTTTAAGGTTTGCAGTTACATCATCTCCCCGAAAACCATCTCCCCTGGTAGCTCCTCGCACAAACAAACCCTGTTCATAAAAAAGAGAAACAGCTACTCCATCAATCTTTAACTCAACTACATATTCAATATCGTGATCGTTATCAATTCCCAGTATGCGTTTTATGCGCCTGTCAAACTCTTTTAATTCCTCTTTTGAATAAGTATTATCAATACTTAACATAGGAATTTTATGCTCTATGGTAGAAAAATGAGTGAGCGGTTCTCCTCCCACCCGTTGAGTGGGAGAGTCGGGGGTAATGAGATTGGGGTGTAATTCCTCGATATGTTTCAGTTCCTTTATAAGCTGATCATATTCATAGTCGCTAATCTCGGGATTGTTTTCAACATAATATTTTCTGTCATGGTATTGTATGGCATTACGAAGCTGTTCAATCTTTTCTTTAATCGATAATGTCATATCTATAGATTGAAATTGAGATATAAAGAATTTTTTATACACGTAAATGCAAGCTTTAGAAAAGGTCTTATTATATCATACTTTGTATAATTCATATCATAATTTGTACAATCATTAATGTATTTCGTATTTAACGATATAAATCACTTGACTTTATAATGTGTTTATTATAGACTCTGAAACGGATGTTGGGCACATTGTGATTTGTGTCCTTATTAATAAATTCTTATGAATTGAATTTAATAAAACATCCTTAGGAATGGAGTAAATTTATGACTAAAGGAAATGATTCAAGGGAATTTTTTGAATTATTTAAGGCGCCCCAAAATGTGCAAAAGGAACAGGATAAAGAGGTTAAGCCTGTTACAGAATCGAAAGATGTAAATCAGGAAAAATCCCCTATACCAGAAGAAAAGGCGGTAAGTAAACCAATGGTTTCTGCCGATCCCTTAGAATGGATTAAAAATACCCGTAAAGAAGACACCGTTTTCAGGAAAAAATTGGAAACGCCCATAGCGCCGCGTGCTATCTCCGGTGTGCCTAAAGATGAGCTTATTCCGCGCAAAGATGAAGTAGTATTACGTCAAGAAACATTAATTATAGGTGCTATTGCGGCAACTTTTTTATCTATTGCATGTTTTTTTGTTGGACATAAAGTTGGATATAATAAAGGATTAACAAGCAGGGTAGAAGAATGGGCTGAAACGATAGAATCTGAAGAGGTAAAAAGTACTCATTTTGGGCAATCCAGGTTTGGAGATGGCGCCCAAAAGGCTGCTAACAAAGCTGTTTCTCAAAAAGCAGAAAAACAAGCTGAACAGCCCAAACTTATGGAAGTTCCTCAAAAGATTGCAAGCAAAGCAATACAGCAGAAAGCAGAAAAACAACCAGAACAATCCGGGGCGATCATAAAAGATAAGTGGACAATACGCCTTGTTACGTATAAAAATACGAGTGATAACATTGAAAAAGCAAAAGAGGTAGCCAGTTTAGTTAAGGATACGCTGGGCTATGATGCTTTTGTCGTAAATGCTGGTAAATCAATTTTTGTTTGTGTAGGTGAATTCGAGACGAATGATAGCGCCGATTTAATAAGCACACAAAAGGTGTTAGCAGAATTACAGTATGAGAATAAAAAACAATTTGAGGGATGTTATCCCGTACGTATGAAGTAGAATTCAGGAGGAAATATGAGTATTGATAAGAGTTTAAAAACGAAGGGTAAATTGGTAAGGCCGAGGAATGTGCTTACAAGAATAGAGCGGATTAAACTGCTTAGGGAGGAAAAAAAATGGGAACCAACCATATCGGTTTTTGGTATTCCCAAGGTAAAGGTCCTTAAATTAAAACAGAGGGGAAAAGCAGAGAAAAAAGCTAAGCCAGAGGCAACTGCTGCTGCAGCAGGCGGAGAAGTAAGCGCAACGGCTGGTAAGGAGAAGGCCAAGAAATAATGATTGCCCACAGGATGTCGAAACTAGACTCCTCCGGAATCAGAAAGGTCTTTGATCTGGCACAAAAAATGCAAAATCCGGTGAACCTGAGCATTGGCCAACCGGATTTTGATGTTCCTGAGGAGATTAAAACGGAAGCCATTAAGGCTATCGGGAATGGCGCTAATAAATATACCGTTACCCAGGGTATACCCGAACTTCGTAATGCACTGCTTAAACAGTTGCAAAAGAGACGTAAGGTAGATGCAGAGAGTATCATGATCACTTCAGGGGTTTCAGGGGCATTAACGTTAGCCTTTATGGTGTTGATTAATCCTGAGGATGAGGTTATCATTCCTGACCCTTCATTCGTTAGTTACAAACATTTGACTCATTTTTGTGGCGGGAAGCCGGTATTTGTCGATACGTACCCTGATTTTAAACTAACGGTTGAGCGTATTCAGCCTTGCATTACAAAAAGAACAAAGATACTTATTTTAAACAGTCCCGCGAATCCGACAGGAGTAATGTATACTACTCAGGAAATAAAAGAAATTGCAGAACTTGCAAAAAAGCACAATGTCTTTATTATTTCAGATGAGATATATCATGATTACGATTACAATCATGAATTCGATAGTATTGGTCGGTACTATAAAAATACCCTGATTCTCGATGGATTTTCCAAATCCTTTGCTATGACAGGGTGGAGAATGGGCTTTGCTGCAGGACCAGCCAGCATTGTTAACGAGATGATCAAGCTACAGCAATATACTTTTGTTTGCGCGCCTTCTTTTGCTCAGTATGCCATCTCCAAATCCTTAGAGACCGATTTAAGCAAATACATTGCCAGCTATGAGAGGAAAAGGGATTTGATGTATGATGGGTTAAAAGATACATACCAAATGGTAAAACCAGGGGGGGCTTTTTATTTTTTCCCTCAGGTGCCTTGGGGTACTGATGAAGAATTTGTAACTGCTGCAATTCAAAAGAACCTCCTTATTATCCCAGGCAGTGTCTTTTCCGAGCGTCATACACACTTCCGAATTTCTTATGCTGCCAGCGATGAGACTATCGAGCGTGGCATAGATATCCTTAAGAGCCTTGCCAGACAATAGCATAATAATGTATAAGAATTAAATATTCTGGTTTAATTGAAAATAACTGAGCTATTGAACTGACATTCAAGAGGTTCTCTTTTCAGCTAAGCTGAAGAACTATTTTTTAACAGTTGATAGGTTGTACCATCAAAGGCGAAATAATTTCTGAATCTTTTTCAGAAGAAATACCCGTTGCATACAAAACATCTCTAAGCCAACTTCCCCATAAGCGTTACCTTAAGAAGTAAAATACATCTTACCTTGATTGTATAGTTTGCGGTAGGGCGGATTAAGCGATAGCGAATCCGCCTTTTCTGGGAATAGTATTCGTGGATTCGGCGTAAAAACCAACGCCTTAATCCACCCTACTCTATAACCACATCTCTCAGGTTGAACACGTACAATCAAGACATACAGGGACATGGTTTGTACGTGCCATCCCGAATGCTGCTTAAGGTAACGCTTATACCGACTTCTCCCGTTGATCCAGTCCAAAATACGGCGCAAAACCGGAGTAGGAGAGAATCTTGTGTTCGCTCTGGTTATGAAAAAACACACCGGTGTTGGATTTGTATAATCTCCAGTAGTTCTTCCTGTCATTCCCGAATGTCTTTATCGGGAATGACAAATGGAGAATGGGAATGGCAGAAAATACGTGAAGATAGCAGGAAAACAGACCTTCTTTCCCCCCTTTTTTAAAGGGGGGTTAGGGGGAATTAGAGGGGAATATGGATACACATTTTTCTTTCTCCAGGGGGATAATCTCTTTTTTCATGGAACACTATTCTTAGCTTGAGGCATATGGGGTGTGTCGCTGCTACATCAAAAACTGATTACCTCAAAAACATGACACGGAGAAAATTATTCCTATCAGATTTCTCAATTTTTTAATAATTCATTAATCTCATCTTCAAATTCTTTCTCCGATACGTAACCGATATGCCTGTTCACCTCTTTACCATTTTTACCGTAGATAATCGTAGAGGGGTAAGCTCGCAGATCATATGCCTCGGCAACATTATCTCCGTGGAGATAAACAGGATAATTGATGCCAGCCTTTTTTATAAACGGTGGAACTACCTCTGATCCATTTTCATCAAAGGCAATACCGATAATCTCTACGCCTTTATCCTTGTATTTATTGTAAAGGTTAATAAATCCCGGTATCTCTTTCCTGCAGGGCGGACACCAGGTTGCCCATAAATCAACAAGTATCACTTTACCTTTGTTCTTTTCAAGAATGCTCTTCAGTTCTGTAAAGTTTATCCTCGTAACGGTATTTTCTGCTTGAGAACTCATTGAAATAGTAAATAAGGTCAAAACGAATAGAAAGCTAAAACATACATGTTTAACTGCCTGTTTATTCATAGATACTCCATTTTGTAAAGATTAACTATGTTATAGTATTAAGATTAAGAATTTTATGTAATTTGAATTATTCGCCTCCGTGACACGGCGATATTTTGTGTATCTTCTCCGTGGTGAATGAATATGTAATCCTTACACGGCTGTCGGCTCACTTGTAGTAAAGATTACTTTCCCATTATTCATATCCACTTTGATTTCGGAGCCTTCCGTTAATTTTCCTTCCAGAATTTCTATAGAAAGCGGGTTCTCGATCATCTGTTGAATGGTACGCTTCAGTGGTCTGGCGCCAAAGTGTGGATCATAACCTTCCTGCACCAACTTCTCCTTTACCCCATCGGTTATGGTTAATTGCAAATTGTACTTGTTCAGGCGTTTTTGGAGTTCTTTCAATTGTATATTGGCAATCTGCTTTATCAGATCTATTGACAAACCGTGGAAGATGATTATTTCATCGATACGATTGAGAAATTCAGGTCTGAAGACTTCTTTCAAAGCCTGTTTAATCCGGCTTCTTAATTCCTCCTCATTTTCAGGACCTGTAAGGTCTTGTATCCATTGGCTGGCAATGTTTGATGTCATTACAATGATAGTGTTTTTAAAATCTACGGTTCGGCCGTGTCCATCTGTCAGCCGGCCATCATCAAACACTTGCAGGAGTATATTAAATACATCCCGATGAGCTTTTTCTATTTCGTCAAACAGAATTACAGAATAAGGTCTTCTCCGGATTGCCTCAGTTAAGCGTCCACCCTCTTCATAACCCACATACCCCGGGGGTGCGCCGATAAGCCGTGCTACAGAATGGGATTCCATAAACTCAGACATGTCGATGCGTACCATAGCATTTTCATTATCGAACAGGAAAGCAGCCAGAGCCTTGCAAAGTTCTGTTTTTCCAACACCAGTAGGGCCGAGGAATAGGAATACACCCATAGGACGGTTAGGATCCTGAAGTCCTGCACGGGCGCGCCGGATACAGTTAGAAACTGCCCTGATTGCCTCTTCCTGACCTACGACTCTTTCCATAAGACGGTCTTCCATTTTTAAAAGTTTTTCCTTTTCACCCTCCATCATTCGGGTAACGGGAATTCCTGTCCATTTCGATACAACTACGGCAATATCGTCAGCATCGACCTCCTCTTTGAGAAGGAGTTTATTTTTTTGTAATTCTTGTAATTCCTGATTCTTTTGCTTCAGCTTTTGTTCACATTCCCGGATAATTCCATAGCGTATCTCGGCAACTTTACCTAAATTCCCTTCTCTTTGTGCAGACTGTTCTTCGATACGTACCTGATCAATCCTCGCATTCAATTCTTGTATTTCTTTAATAATTTTTTTTTCATTTTCCCATTGCGTACGGAGAACGTTTGATTCTTCTCTCAAATCTGACAACTGTTTTTCGATCTTTTCCATACGTTGTTTTGATGCAGGATCTGTTTCCTTTTTAAGGGCTTCTTTTTCTATCTCTAATTGCATGATCTTCCGTTCGATTTCATCCAATTCAATAGGCATGCTATCAATTTCAATCCTTAGTTTCGAGGCCGCCTCATCAATCAAATCGATGGCCTTATCAGGCAAAAACCGGTCGGCAATATATCGATGCGATAATGTAGCCGCGGCAACAATCGCTGAATCTTTAATACGCACTCCGTGATGCACCTCATATCGTTCTTTCAGTCCTCTGAGAATCGCAATGGTATCTTCTACCGACGGCTCACCGATGTATACCTGCTGAAACCGCCTTTCAAGTGCGGCATCCTTTTCAATATATTTTCTATATTCATCGAGGGTAGTAGCTCCGATGCAACGCAATTCACCACGCGCTAATGCAGGTTTTAGTAAATTCGATGCATCGACAGATCCCTCAGCCGCCCCGGCGCCTACAACCGTATGCAATTCATCGATGAACAGGATAATTTGACCTTCTTTTTCCGTTACCTCTTTAATTACTGCCTTAAGGCGGTCTTCAAACTCACCCCGGTATTTTGTGCCGGCAATCAGCGCTCCCATATCTAAAGACATAACACGTTTATTTTTCAAACCTTCTGGCACGTCTCCATTGACAATGCGTTGTGCCAGGCCTTCTGCAATAGCTGTTTTTCCCACGCCCGGCTCTCCTATCAGAACAGGGTTGTTTTTTGTTCTGCGCGATAAAACCTGTATTACCCGTCTTATCTCGTCATCCCGTCCAATAACAGGATCCAGTTTTCCTTTTCGAGCCAATTCAACTAAATCTTTGCTATATCGCTCAAGGGCCTGGTACTTTTCTTCGGGATTTTGATCAGTAATTCTTTGACCTCCCCTGATCTCCTTCAGTGCCGTATAAATAGCTTCTTTTTGAACACCAGCTTCGTTTAATATTTTACCAGCAGTAGTATTTCTTTGTCCCGCCAGCGACAATAGCAAATGTTCTGTGCTTAAATATTCATCCTTTAGTTTACTAGCCTCTTCCCATGCCAAATTAAAGGTATCCCGTAATTCTGCACTTACATACGCCTGCCCCGGTGCTCCTGATCCGCTTACCTGGGGTAATTTGTTAACAGCCTCGATCGTCTTATCGAGAATAACATTCGTATTGGTTCCCAGCTTTTTCAAGAGTGGGGCAACAATTCCCTGATCCTGAGTGAGAAGAACCTCTAAGAGATGGATTGCTAATATTTGCTGTTGCCTTTTGGATTCTGCTAATTCCTGGGCTTCTTGTACTGCTTCTTGTGCTTTAATAGTAAATTTATCAAATCTCATAGGTTTGCCCTTTACTCTAAGATAAACTACCTCTGAATACTATAGGTTTTAAATTTAACATACATAGATTGAATCCGGTAGTTCGTGTACCTTATTTTTATCATACGCAGGATTCATGGATTGCGCTCTCGTGGTTGGTAATTTTCGGAACTACGTAATTAATCGGTATTACAATGGTATTTGTAAAACATGTGACATTGAATACATCCCGGGAGGCTTTTGTGCTATAAATTTTGCTGCACGGATGGCGCCGCGTACAAAGGTATCTCTTGTATGTGCTTTATGGGTAATTTCTATACGTTCTCCTAAACTACCAAATACGACTGTATGATCGCCTATAACATCTCCGCTCCGGATTGCATGTATACCTATCTGGTTTACAGGTCGTTCACCGGATATACCATGACGGCCATAAATAACGTCTTTACCCGTTTCCCTCCCCGTTGCTTCACAGATCTTCTCAGCAAGCCGCAAGGCTGTACCACTGGGTGCATCCTTTTTAAATCTATGGTGTGTTTCCAGAATCTCTATATCAAAATCATTTCCCAGCAGCTTTGCAGCTTTAGCTACAAGATCAGATAGAACATGAACGCCTACACTCATATTGGGTGAAACGAGACACGGAATCTGCTGGGAGATACGGTGTATTTTCTCATAGTGTTGTGTGTTCAATCCTGTGGTGCCAAGAACGAGAGCCGTATTCTTTTTTGCACAAATTTCAGCAATGTTAATCGCTGATTCGGGTGATGAGAAGTCAATTAAGACATGTGCATACGTATCTAAAAACGGGGTAATTTTGATACCAGTTTCCCCGTATCCTGCAATTGAACCTACATCTTTCCCAAGTGAGGGATGTCCAATCCTTTCCAATGCCCCTACCAATTTTAACTCAGGATCCCCGATGACAAGAGCGGCAATTCTTGATCCCATTCTCCCACAAACACCGTTCACAGCAATAGTAATCATTTTCTCTTTATCCTGTAACAATCCAATAAATTTAATCCTTATTTTTTTTATACCACTTACTGGCATTTTTGAGAAAGCTGCGTTCCTTACGTGTTAAATTCTGCAAGCCTTCACGATTTACCTTCTCAAGAATTTCATCCACTTTTGCACGCAGTTCCTGTTTTTTTACGATTTCTTTCTCATGCTGATACATCTGCCATTTTTGGAGATATTCCGTTACCCGATAAGAATATTGAACAAACAAAAATCCATAAACAAGGCCACCTAAATGGGCAAAATGTGCAATATTGTTATTCCTGGGGAGGATGCAGTTAAAGATCGTGATGCTCGTAAAAATCATGACTAAATATTTTGCTTTGATAGGGAAAAAGTAAAAGATTACCGTGCTGTTGGGAAAATACATTGCAAAAGCTATCTCAATGGCAAAGATAGCGCCCGAAGCCCCTACCATAGAAGCCCATGGCGTAAATATACAATTGCATATACCGGCAAAGATACCCGCGGTAAAATAGAGCGTTAAAAACCGGCGAGAACCGAGAACCCGCTCAACCTCACTTCCAAACATCCAAAGCACTAACATATTAAAGATCAAATGCCATGGATTTGCTGTACTATGCAAAAACATGTAGGTAAAAAACTGCCATAGCCATCCATGTCCTAATGCATCAGGTGGATAAAGCCAAAATAATTTTGTAAATGTATCAAAAGCGGGATAAGACCACTGCTGTACCGGTGTGTATTCCACCTGCACATCTGATACTGTGGTTTGGGGTGACCACTGAGAGCTTACGGTCGAAAATAACAATTGAAGCATAAACACACTGGCATTGGCAATGATCAAAACCATGATCACCTGTGTCCATTTGCTTCCAATATTTATTCCAAAAATGAGTCTGTTATTCCGCATCCTTAATCATTTTTGTGAAGTACAGGAAATTACTATAAAAATATAGTATCCCTTTTTAGTGAAAAGTCAAGAATGTTATGTAGTAAGTTCTTATTTGATAAGGAGCTTTCTGAAAATAAACATTCCACCCAGAAAAAGAATAATATCTGCGCCCCATAAGATAGGTATTACCGGCATTGATGTATTTTTTGTTAATGCAATTCCTGTTACCGCTAATGGGTAATAGAGGAATAAAATTATCATAAAACTGGCGCCAAGCCCGACCATGAGATTTCCACTACGCAATTTGATGCCGAGTGGAATACCGATAATGATGAAAACCAGGCAAGAAAGTGATTGCGATGCCCTTCTATGGATTGTAATATCATTTTCGCGTATTGATTCTTCCTTGTCAATAATCTCCAAATCATCTTCAATAATAGCGCTTTTTTTCAACAATATCTCTTGTTGTGCATCGATTTTAGAAATAGATTGCGAAAGTGAAGCAATGTTTTTCATCTCATCATTCTGTATCTTTTTGGCTGTGGCTGTATTTTGTTCGATGGTATAAATCCTTTGCTTCTCCCTTTCAATCGTTTCCTTAATTTGCATGATCTTTTTATCTCTGTCTTCATTTATAGATGGACTTATCTTGTTTTGCTTCTTTAATCGGATTAAATTCTCATTGGAAACGAGGATGTAATTTTTAGCTATTTTATTCTCATTCTCAAATCCATCAATTTTCGATCTTTGTCGTATCAGATTCTCGTTTGATTGCTCTAATTCTATCATGAGCATTTTGCGTTTCCTCGATAAATCATCGTATTCTTCCTTGCATGCAGCAAATTCTATTGCCAGCTTGTTATTATGCCTTTGGGAATTTGATGAGATTTTTGCATCTCTGATAACCTTTTTCAGCTTTTTATTATCTTTACAAAGCTGGAGTATTGTCATATATTTTGTCGAAGAATCCCGTTTCTTTTCCTTTAATGAAATTTCAAAGGTAGTTTCATTAAATTCTCCTAAACGAGGAGCTTCACCTATTTTTTTGTAATTAGGCTTGATAAACTCTCCGCGACGTAAGGTAAGGAAGATTTTATTCTCAGCCTCATTCACCTTGATAAACCCCTCTTCAGCAAGGATGACATTGATCACATAATCATTCGCATATTCAATTACTGCTATGTCCTTATTAACGTTATTCTCTATGCTTCCGATGTAGATTTGATAGGGATGAAAATCTAATTTCTTTTGGAAGGTTGCCAGGCTTCCTGTCAAAATATTATTTATTGCGCGTTCCTGTAATACGATCATTTTATAACATGATCGTGGTAATATCTCTGAGGATAGAGCTAACGTTATTAAGCTGAAGATAATCCCCATCGCTAAAATTGGTGTGATCATTTTATAAATATGAATACCACTTGCCTGGATAGCAATAATCTCGCGATCGGCACTCATCCTTCCATAGGTCATAGCCGTAGCAGTCAATAAGGCTGAAGGTATAGAATAGGGAAAGGCCTGGATAAAGAGATGGATGATCAGTTCCCTAAGGGCAATAATATCAAGTCCCTTATGCAATAACTGAATAGCGAATCCCAAAAATATCAGGAACTCAAAACATGCTAAGGATGGCAAAAACGTAGAAAACCACTCTCTAACGAGATACCGTTGTAATGTTTTGTGAGAAAAAAAATTAGGCATTTTTACAAGAGGCAAATCTTTATCCCAGGAATCTTCTTATTTTTCCGGCAGCAATTATATTCTCTGTCATCGTTTCTTCTTTCTTAGCAAGGAAAGCCTCGACAATTTGCGAAGTATATTCACTATGGAGCAAATTCTCGGTGTATTTTATCATACCCAGTACTTTTTCGATCTCCTTTGCAATCTTTGGGGATATCAACTTTGTGACATCTTTATTATAATACGATGCAGCAAACGAAATATCTTCTAAAAAGTACGGATATGCCTCTTCAAGAAACAATAAATCTTTTTCCGTGAGATAATGTAATCCCAGGAGTTCTGGCGGCAATCCGATTGAGTATAGCGATGCACAGAAAGAGATTACTCGTGGCAAGGTGACTCCTTTTACGTTTCTTGAATAACCGAAAAGGCCAATATGGAGTTTACGCATTCTCCGGCGGGGAACAAATCTGGCTATGTCATTGATTAAAGGCGCTAGATTTGTAATTTGTTCCCTGTACGCTGCCGCCAGTCTTTCTGTAATATCAAGCGCCTTTTCTTCATGTATACCAGGAGGTGGTTTTCTTGTGTGGTTATTGATTTTTTCAATAGCATTTCTCACTTCTCCTTCATCATAATCATACTTGAAGGCCGATTGAATCGTGAAGGTTTGGACGCTAGGGTATTCTGCCAGGCATTCATCCACGCTGAACGGCGTCAGATTACCCCGGAAAGGATTAGAACCTAATCCAAGAATGGGATAGATAGGTACCTTAATCCTTTCTTGCAATGCATACAATCTCTGGAGAGCAATTTTCACAACTAATATGGCCGGAAGCATACCGTAATTTAGCGCAGGATCAGAACGGCCGAGAAACACCCTCTGATGCGGGAATTGTTTGTCCTTAAGATAATTCTCTACCATAGTATCTGCAGAAAGCATATAAGGAATATCCTCGAACAAAGGGATAACTTCTATCGTTTCAGGTTTAAATTCTCCGATCCATTCCTTTATATTGATGTCACTCTCAAAGCACTTCTTATGCTGTTTACCTACAACAAAATCGCGATAGTAGTAATATACCCGGTTAATAGATTCTGTGCTGGTAGTCATAGGAAGAATAACTTCCGAGATAGGGGGGATATTATCATTCCCGTAGAACAAACTTGCAGTATCATATGAACGTGGCGCGCTTTCCAGTGTTTCCAAAAGGATTTTTGCCTCGCTTTTTTCAACCATAGGATTAGGCACCCGTAACGTAATAAAGAGGTCTTTGCCGATCCTGTTGTTTTTGAAAAAATTATCATAACGAGATAACAGTTTTTTTATGACAAACTCATCAACTTCTTTTCCCTCACAATCCCACATTTGCTCATCACAGTGCAGATGCGAGAACACGTAATATGCCTCCTTTATTTCATCCTCACCCCGAAAGGAAGTTCCCTCCGTAAAGAATGGCATAGTGACATTATCGGGATGTTGCGTGCTCATGGTTCTTGGTATTTTCTTCATAGGGGTAATTTCTTATCTCAAAGAGATATTTTCATCCGGTATGTATTCTTAAAGTAATAACTATAAATTTTAAATTATATAAAAAAAAAAGGTATTTTCATTAAATTAATTTAAAAAATTTTAAATTAATAAGAGATTACAAGGTCGTTTTCTTTCATTTTCTTCAGACAGAAGATGAAATATTTCTATTGCATTTTTTCGCAAAGAATTTGATAATTTCATTTTTTGTGACAACTCATAGAGCTACTTTATAGAATTTTATTGAATTAAGGTGTATGATTCGGAGACGTATTTATTTGGACTATAGATAAGTCCTAAACTATTACGATTTCTACAATACCCACACTGCGTTGTCAAGCTCCAAAACATATTTCTTACTTCCCTTATTCATAAAATGAAGTTATAATTAATTGTTGATTTTAACAAGATACTATTTTTACCGTAACAAAATAGGAGAATGAGCATGTCCAATGAGTATTTTACACATGGGAATAAGCTCGATACCAGCGAACTTATATCTCTTGTTAATACAGAACAATACGATAGATTAGAGGAAGTATGGCTGGGAATTATCGAATCGAATAATAAAAATCTCCAAACGCTCTTCGAGGTAGTTGATTTACTTGCAAAACGGGAAGAGAAGAAACGGGCGTGCGATTTTTTGATGACACTGATTCCTCACTATAAACAAAAAGGGCTTTATGGTGATGTTTTAAAGGTCTTAAAAAGGATATTAGAACATAACCCAAACGGGAAAGGATTAGGAAGAGAGATTACTGAGTGTTATTCAAATATTTATAAAGACAGACCCTATGCAAAAGCTATGGTTGAGAAGACGTGTGTAAAAGTAGAAACGGCATCCGATATCCATAAGGCCATAGAAAAATTGGAAAGGTACTTCTATCTGGATTGTGGTGATTATGTCTGCCACAAGAGCTGGGGTGTTGGTCAGGTAGTTTCTGTTGATATAGAAAAAGAAAAAGTAAATATCGATTTTGAGAAAAAGAGCAACCATAGCATTGCTATGGATATTGCACCAGATATATTGCAAAAGCTGGATAAAGACGATTTATTGGTGATGATTTATGCTCAAAAAGATGCATTAAATGCCATGATTGATGAGGACCCCGTATCCTTGATTAAGCTTACTCTAAAATATTTTAAAGGACGGGCTTCGGTCTCTCATATAAAAAATCGTCTCATATCGGGTGTTATACCATCTGAGAAATGGAGTAAATGGTGGACAAGTACGAAGAAATTAATTAAAAAAGATCCTTATATAAAACTTACTGAAGGTACGCCCACTACCTCATTTTTAGAATTTCGTACCTCACCTATGACACACCACGAGGAGATACTTGAAAGGCTAACTCAAACCAAAGATACAAGCAAAAAGGCAGAGATTGCCAAAAAGTATATTTCTGAGTTGAAAGGGGATGAACAATGCAGTGAAACTCTGAATAAAATTATCGATATCTTTACCCAGGAGATTGATACATTATGTACAACAAGTCCTTCTTTAGCCATCGAATGTCTTTTACTCCTTGAGGAGGCCCAATGCCTTATGAAAGGGGATACTGCAAAATACGGGAAGAACATTGAATCCCTTGTTCTCTCGAATGAAAATCTCCCGGAACTTATTGATAAGATCAATATATTGGAATACAGAAAACAGGTTCTCATCTTCATGAAAAAGGTTAAGCCGGAACAATGGCAAGAGGTTTTTGTCTCTCTGTTCTTTATCAACGATGGTAATCTGTGGGAATTTATTATCAAGGAGCTTATTGCAGAAAACAAAGAGCATGCCCTCGAAGCAATAGCTATCAAAATATTTAATCAATTCAATGCATATCCGGAACAGTATATCTGGTTCTGCAAAAATAGCATGCATGGACGCTACCCTGAATTTTATAAAAACATTGATCCTGCTACGATGTTTAACCGGTTAATAGAGCTATTGGATAATATCTGCTTTAAGATCCAGAAAGGGCGGGATGGGAATTTAAAAGCCATTATGAATAAAATCAAAAACCTCTTAGAGGATAGAGGTACTGATTATGCTGTAAATGTTCTGAACGATGCCAATGCAGAAAGTATTTTTAACATTGTCTCCAGTAGCAAGGGCTTGGAGGATTGGTTTAAGGTTTCTATTGAAAGTGTTATTCAGGACCGTTTTCCGGATATGTTTGAAGAACAAGGTCCGGCAAAACTTGATGAAAATAAGATCTACGTTACAAAAGAAGGATTTGAGAAGAGGAAAAAAGAGTTCGATCATCTCATGAATGTAGAATTTACAGAAAATGCGCGTGATCTTGGTGAGGCGATTAGCCGTGGCGATCTTCGGGAAAATGCGGAATATAAAGCAGCACGGGAAAAACAGGCAATGCTTGTTGAAAAGGCAGAACGCATGAAGGCAGAATTGCAGAAGGTTGTTATCATTGAGCCACTCTTCATTCATCCCGATGTCGTTTCTCCCGGGACAAAGGTTACCTTGAAGCAGCAAGGGAAGGTTGAATTAGAGAGGTATACCCTGCTAGGACCCTGGGATATTGATATTGAGAAAGGCATTATTTCTTATTTATCTCCAATCGGAAAAGGATTACTTGATAAAAAGGTAGGAGATGTTGTAACAATTAAACTGCCTGAAGGAGAAGTTATTTATGATATCATTAGGGTCGAGAAGGCGTTGTAGGAAGGACAAAGTACGTGCTAATTCAATACGAGAAGATGTTTTTGCGCCAGGAGGCAAAGGCCTTTCCCCGGGATAATTAATAATTTTTTTACTAGATACCATATTGATACAAGGGTATATACTATGCTAAAAATCAGGTCGTAAGTGAATTTTCGTGTAATACTCTTATTCCCAAAATTTCTCATTCCTGACTCAGGGAAAGGTATCATGAATGAGTAAGTGGATAAAAGCAGATCTGATTTTCCACTTTCTGCCCCTATGCATTTTACAACGAAACATCATTCCTCTTCATGTATCAAAATCCTTACCAAATAGGGGTGAAGCGTTTGCCTAAATTTAGCAAATACTTCGCCGGTACCATTTGAACGTTTGATTTTGCATATCCTCGTATTCGGGCCATATGAAAAATCTTTTGAAATTATTGCATCAAAACAAGCAATACAAGGAGATTGTTTCTCATGTATTGAGAGGGGACGATTGTTCTGTCAATGGACTATGGGGATCATCTGCAAACTTTTTTATTGCAGCAATTGCCAATGAGAGGCTGAAGAGGATTGAGAAACAGCCGAAGATCCTTCTTATTGTGCCCACTATAGAAGAGGCTCAGGAGGATCTTGAAGACCTGAATACCTTTCTCCAAAACCCTGTCAGTTTATTTCCTGCCAGTGAAAGTATCTTTCCTGAAGATTTCAGTGATAATGATATTTTGGCACAAAGGATTCATGTCCTTAAGCAGATACTCCACAGCGATAGCAATTCCCGAAGCAAACTGGATATTATTGTATCGCCGGTTCAGGCGCTGTTACAACCCGTGCCGTCTCCTCAATCCCTTTCTGAAAACATCCTCTGCATCCGGAAGAACCAGGAACACTCCCGTGATAAACTCATTCTATGGTTGCAGGATCACCATTATCAATTGGTTAGTCAGATAGAAAATGCCGGAGAATATGCCCTGCGGGGCGGTATTGTTGATATTTTTCCTTATGCCTCTGATGTTCCTTACCGTATTGAGTATTTTGGCGATGAGATAGAATCCATCCGTGGATTTAACCTCGAATCCCAATTATCCGAACAAGATTTAGATACATGTCAAATACTTTCTTTTGATAGGATTCATCATGCGGCACAGACACACGCTGCCGGATTGAAATCACAAAAAACGTCACTCCTCGAATATCTTAAGAAAGATACCTGGATTATTCTCAAAGAACCTGCAAGCCTGGAAGATCGGGTGAGAAAGCGATTGATCGATAGAGATAACAGCAGGACATTGCTTACCGCGGATGAAATTTTTGGACAATTAAGTACCTTTACGAAGATACACATATCGAAGCTACCCTTTGTACTTGACAACAGGAACTATACATTTCACGTTAAATCGGTGAATGATTTTCCTCAAAATATTCAGGCAATTATACCAGAATTGAGCACGATAACTGATGTCAACACGAAAACGGTCGTTTTCTGTAATAACAGTGCTGAAGAGCAACGCTTTCAGGAGATTATTCATACTCTGCCCGCAAAAGAAGATGGACGATTAGAACTCCGTATTGGTCATCTTCACAAAGGATTTCAATTCTCTGATATAGGGATTGCTATCCTTGCGCACCACGAAATCTTTCATCGTTACAGGCAGCGCCGCGAGCCGAAAAAGCCTATCCAGACCAGGGCAATTGACTCTTTTCTGGAATTGAAAAGAGGCGATTATATCGTTCACATGACTCATGGTATTGGGCGCTTTCGGGGGATGGAAACGTTAGAAGAGGAAGGGCATAAAAGGGAATATCTCATAGTGGAGTTTGACGAGGGCACAAAGATATATGTGCCTGCTGCTAAAATTGAGCTGGTACAAAAGTATATCGGCAGTTCAGACCACAAACCCAGGCTTGATAAGATTGGTTCAAAATATTGGGAAGTTCGAAAAAGACGAACGGAAAATGCTGTCAAAGATGTTGCAAGCGATTTGCTTCATATCCAGGCATTGCGCAACGCAAAGGAAGGTATTGTTTATCCGAAAGATACAGAGTGGCAGAAAGAGTTTGAAGCGGAATTTATCTACGAGGAAACCCCCGATCAACTCCAAATCATAGAGGATATAAAGCGGGATATGGAATCGGAAAGACCTATGGACCGGCTTATTTGTGGAGACGTCGGTTATGGGAAAACAGAGATCGCCATGAGGGCGGCTTTCAAGGCTGTGATGTATGGGAAGCAAGTGGCAGTGCTGGTACCCACGACTATCCTGGCACAACAGCACTATAGTACCTTTTCAGAACGTATGGCCGATTACCCGGTCAAAACTGAAGTATTAAGCCGGTTCAAAACGCAAAAAGAGCAAAAGGAGATTTTGGAAAAGACCTCTGCCGGTCTTACTGATATCCTTATTGGTACTCACCGGCTGTTACAAAAAGATGTCCATTTTAAAGATCTTGGCTTGGTCATTATTGATGAGGAGCAGCGGTTTGGTGTTGAACATAAAGAGCGTCTTAAGAGGTTACGGCAAATGGTAGATGTGCTTACTTTGACAGCTACGCCAATACCGAGAACGCTCCATATGTCGTTAATGGGAATCAAGGATATCTCTTCACTCAATACACCTCCGTCGGGCAGACAAGCTATCCATACACAGATTATCCGATTTGATCCCGCTCGGATCCGGCAAGCCATTATGTTTGAACTCAACAGAGATGGTCAGGTGTATTTTGTTCATAACCGTGTTTATAATATCGAGAGGATCGCTCAAACCTTATCCAGGATTGTGCCGGAGGCGAGCATTACAACCCTTCATGGGCAGATGGATGAAAGGTTTATGGAACAAAGAATGCATGAGTTTGTAGAAGGTAAGGCAGATATCCTGGTATGTACGACAATTATTGAGTCAGGGCTGGATATTCCCAATGTTAACACGATATTAATCAATTGCGCTGATACGTTTGGTCTGGCAGATTTACATCAGTTACGGGGCAGGGTGGGGCGGTACAAACACCGTGCCTATGCCTATATAATAGTACCTGTTGATCGTCCTATTACTCCGGAAGCAGAAAAACGTGTAAAAGCTATTGAGGAATTTGCAGAACTGGGCGCAGGCTTTCGGATCGCTATGCGCGATTTGGAAATCAGAGGCGCCGGAAACATCCTTGGAACGGAACAGCATGGTCATATTGCGGCTGTAGGTTATGAGATGTATTGCCGGTTATTAGAATTAGCGGTAAAAAAGGCAAGACACGAAACCGTACATGAGCCTATCGAGGTTTCCATCGACCTTAAACTGGAATCTTTTATTCCTAAAAACTATATTCAGGAAGACACCCTGAAAATGGATATCTATCGGAGATTAAACCGTTCCGTTACTCTCGAGGAAGTACAAGCTATTGCTCATGAAATAGCAGACCGTTTTGGTACTATCCCTCATCCGGTAAAAAATCTTCTTTCTGAGAGTGAACTGAGGATTATTGCTCAGGGGGCGAAGATTCGCTCTATGGTACGGGTAGATAATATTTTAATTATGCAAGTAGCCGATTTAAAAAGGGCAGAAACAAATTTGTATAATCTAAAAAAATATATACGGATTATTAATGAAGATACCCTGCATATGAGATTACCCAAGAAAGAGATACGGCCGGAGGATTTACTGGATTTTTTAAAAAAATCAATTAAAATCTAGCAGGATATTTCCCTATTTAGCGATATGCGGTTGGGTATGCAAGGTTGAGCAAACTGTGCAGATGTTATCCCAAGACCTTAATTTAGTATCTGGAATCATGTGAGACCTGGTAGGTATAAGGAGAGAATTTTTCATGCTCTGTAAGCCGGTTCCCGGGGTGGTACTGACAAACTTTGTTTGCCAGTGTTTTGTAATCCATATCCATGTACGTAGATAAATAAGCACGGACAAACTATCCCTGTTCAAGACATACAGGGACAGGGTTTGTCCGTGCCAGTCTGATTACTTTTAAAGTTTTATCAAAGGGTAATGAAAAATGTTTATAAGATATACCATAATGCTCTTATTGGTTATTTTTACCGCTCCTTCCTCTTTCTGCTCCGGGGCCATGATTGATATGGATAAAAACAGTATTAATTCAATCAGGGCTATTGTAGATGATGAGATTATTACCCATGAAGAAGTTATTAAACATGCTGCAGTAGCCATCAAAGAAGCACAAGAACGATACAGAGAGAATGAATTAATGGATAAAATTGAAGAAATACTGAAAGATACGCTGGAGGAAATGATTAACAGGAAGGTGCTTATTAAAGAGGCGAATCGTTTATTTAGTACCAATGAGTTTATGATGAAAGATGTAGAGAAAGATTTGGATTCCTTTGTGAAAGGCGCCGTGAAGAAAGTAGGTTCTTTATCAAAATATTATGAAATTGCTGAATCTCAGGGGATCAATCCTATTGAGAAGAGGAATGCATTAAAAGAGGATATTATGATAGACAAGATCATGAAGGAGAATGTCTATGACAGGGTTAAAATCCAGCCTAAATTATTGAGGCGTTATTACTGTGAGAATATTGATGAATTCCGTCAGAAGAAAGAAGTAAAATTACGACATATCATGATAAAGTTCTCTGCTCATAAGGGCAATAAAGAAGAGACATTCTCTGTAGCACAACAGATTATGAGCCGTATCAAAAAGGGTGAGAGCTTCTCAGCCCTGGCTCAGCAATATTCAGAGGGTCCTAATGCAGAAAATGGTGGTTTGTGGAGTTTTGAAGAAGTTCGTGAGTTAAGAAAAGACCTTAGAGATGTCGTTTATAATCTAAAAGATAATGAGTGCAGCAAGATTACCGAATCATCCGTTGGATATCATATTTTTAAAGTGGAACTGATAAAACCAGAAAAGATTCAGGCATTTGAAGCAGTGCAGGATGAAATTTATAAGAAAATTTATCGGGAAGAGACTACGAGGTTAAAAAATCAATATATCAATAGCTTGAAGACGGGAGTTTTTGTTCAGATTATTGATTGATTCTCCTTCGGAATAACGTATTATTGCATGAGAAACTGAACTTTTTAACCTCAGGGCTGAGGTTGAGAGAGCGAGAGAGCAAAAGTTTGAGCTTGAGCATACAAAAAGCACCATTCTTACTATGATAGAAGAATTACGGGATTCCCGAACAGTTATAGAAAGAGCAAAGAGTGAATTGGAGAATACCTTTGATTCCCTCCCAAATCCTATTTTTATCCACGATGAAAAATCAAAGATTATGAGAGCAAATACCGCATATATTGAGATAGCGGGACTGCCCTTTGATCAGATTATTGGCAAACCTTACTACGAGATCTTTCCAAAAACAAAAGCTCCCTGTGAAATGTGTCTGAAGATGCTGGAGACGAAAGAGAAGGTAAAAGCAGAAGAAATCTCTGTCCCGTCTTTGGGAAAGGTATTTAAGGATACATCCTATCCAATAAAAGATAAACATGATAGGTATCTTTACTCTATTCATGTATTGGAAGATATTACCGATTATAAAAAGGAAGTTGAGAAGACAGTAAACCAGGAGAAAGAAATAACGGGCAGTCTCCTGATGATTGCCGAAGCTACTGCCTGCGCAACAGATATCGAAAAATTTATGGAGCGGGTTGTCCAGTGTGTCCAGAAGATTATGGGAAGTACTGTATGCCTTTCCTATCTCTGGGATAGTGATACCAGGATATTTAGACCCAGTCAATCAGCCGGCCTCTCTCAATCCATGGTTCCTTCATTCAGAACGGAGACATTGGATGATACGATAGACTTCATCAGGAGGATACGGGAGGAGAAGAGAACAATAATCATGCATGATTCTGGATTTTATCAATGGATTAAGGATATACAGGTGATGGCTGTTATACCGATGATAGGCAGAACAAGCTACCTTGGGCTCATCATGGTCATCTATAATGCCCCCCGTCTGATTACTGAAAGAGATGAGAAAATTATGGAAGGCATTTCCCATCAGGTCTCTATCGCTCTTGGAGAGGTGAAACATTACAAAGAGTCTATTCGTAAAACAATGGAACTTTCCTATGCCATGGAAACTATCCAGGTACTCCATAAGATTGATAAGAGTATCCGCTCCTCAGGAGAACTCCAGGAAATACTGGAAACTGCCACGCATATGATTTCAAAAATTATTTCATGCGAAAGGGTTACCATTATCCTTGTTGATCAGGAGATGAATAGGTTAAGATATGCGGCCGGGTTTGGAATACCTTTTCTTTCAAAAGAAACATATATTTCATTCAGTGATACAGATATTACAGAGGTTATTAAAACAGGGGCGCATCAGTACGTTGCGGACATGACAAAGGTTGAGAGATCACGTCCCTTTGAAGTAAAACTTATTGAAGAGGGGTTTCGATCCCATATAAGAGTTCCCCTGGTTGTGAATGGAGATGTTGTCGGTGTATTAAGTATTGGCGCTAAGAGGCCGGCTGCCTTTACCCCTGCCGATTTATCTACTGTTGAGAATATTGCCACCCGTATGGCTGTAGCCATAAAGAATGCAAAGTTATTTTTTGATATGGAAGAGTTATTCCGCTTAATAATCAAATCTCTCTTCTCGGTGATACATTCCGGGTCTGGCTGGTTTGCTGAACATGCAAACCGGGTTGCAAGGTATGCTCTTGATATAGGGAAGGGAATGGGCCTTTCTGAAAAAGAGCTAAGGGATCTGGAGTTAAGCGGATTTCTCCATGATATAGGCAGTATAGGGACCTCCGAAGCTCTCCTGGATAAGCCAGGAAAACTCACTGATGAAGAATTAATAACAATAAGGCAGCACCCATTAAAGGGTGAAAAGATTTTAGAACCAATAAAGCACTTAAAGGAAGCTGTCCAGGCGGTAAAATACCACCATGAGTTTTATAATGGCACTGGTTATCCTGAAGGTCTCAAGGGTGAAGCAATTCCGTTGTTTGCGAGAATTTTATCCGTTGCAGATGCCGTAGATGCAATGGGTATGGATAGACCGTACCGGAAGAGAAGATCTGCGGATGATATTGTTACTGAGTTGAAAAGATGCTCAAGGACACAGTTTGATCCAAAAGTAGTAGATGCCTTTCTAAAGATGTATCCAGGCGAAGGTTACTATGGGTAAGAATTTTACCAAAGGTATAACCTTTCAATGTACGCTTGCTCTTATTTTTATAGTAATTTTCGGTGTAGCTTCATACGTTATTTTTTCCAGGGGTATAGCACACACTAGGGCTAATGCTGCACAGAGTAACACCGGCAGCAGTTTACGTATGCTGTCTCAACACGCAGCAATATACTCCTTGCGTTTAATGAACAGCCAGAATAAGAGTGAGAGAAAGAAGTGCCGCCAGGAATTGTTGACCATCGCGAAACGTATTGAAAATTCTCACCACAGGTTAATTCATGGTAACCCAGGTATGAATTTCTCTGGTAAGCTTTCGCCTCACCTGCAGCTTATATATTTCCATCCACCCATACTGCTCGATAAACAGATACGCGACTACATTGCTGAAATTAATGCATTGGCATATGATACAGATAGCAGGCTTATCCGGAGTAATCCTCATTTCCGCTCTATCCTTACTGCATCTACATCCAGACTTCTTGAATCTCTCAATACGGTAATAAAAGAATATGAGAAAGAGAGTGAAGCGGGCAGTACCTACTTGTATAGAGGGGGAATAGGGGTGTTGTGTTTTATCCTCTTTACCTTGTGTATGGAAGTGTTGTTTGTTTTTCGGCCTATTGTTTTCCGTTTCCTGCGTGTCAAAAACGGAAAAGGAGTTATGAACAACCTTGCGGGAATTCAGGAAGATAGTACCGGACAAAAGCGAATGGAAGCGTTAGTAAGCGAAGCCGGTCAAAAACTCCATGCGATTGTTCATACTTCGCCATTGGCTATCATATCCATGGATACTGATAGGAATATTAGCAGTTGGAATATGGCTGCTGAGCGGATTTTTGGCTGGACTGAGCAAGAAGTGCTCGGTTTTCCTTTCCCTGGTATTTTCAGTAAAATGTGCGAAGACTTACGTATACTGCAGGACCGTGTGCTCCAGGGCGGTTTATTTACGGGTACAGAGGTATACGGAATAAGGCGGGATGGTTTACCTATTGACATGAGTATCTCGATGTCACCATTATATGATGGCGCTGGTAATATCAATGGCATTATGAGTTTAATTGATGATATTACTGAACGTAAGAGGGTCGTACAACGTTTCAATGTCCGGATTGAAGTGGCGCGGGCATTGGCAGAATCTGCTACACCTCATGAGGCTTTTTCGAAAGCCATCCAGGCCATTTGCGAAGGTTTTACCTGGGACTTGGGTGGAATTTGGATAGTGGACCAGCAAGATACCGTTTTGCGTTGTTTGGATATATGGCATTTACCATCGGTGGAAGCGCGAAAATTTGAGATGGCTGCACGAGAAACTATCTTCTCCCCTGGTGTTGATTTATTGGGACATGTCTGGGTAAGCGGGAAGTCTGTCTGGATTTCCGATATTATTCAGGATGCTTATTCCCTCAGATCAGGAATTACGGGCGAAGAGAAGTTTCAGGGGGCATTTTGTTTTCCTCTTAAGAATAAGAATGAAGTCCTTGGCGTTATGGTGCTCTTTAGTTGCGAAATGAAACAATGTGATAATGACTTATTGTGTATGATGGCTGATATTGGTAATCAAATTGGTATAGGTATTGAGCGAAAACAGGCTGAGGAAAGTATAAAAGAGGGGGCGGGGGTGAACAGTGCGCTTCTGCATGTAGCAAAGGTGATTGGTACGATTCTTAATCCGGATGAGGTACTAAGAAAAATTGTGGAGATTGTTCCCAGGGTTTCGGACATCGATAGGTGTGGTATTCTCCTCTGGGATGAAAAACAGAATGCCTTTTTGCCAGCCCAGGTCTGGGGAATTGAGAAATCGCTGATGCTGGATTTCTATCAACTGAAATTTCAACCTGGGATACCGATGATAGATTTGCTCCTCAATGGTGAAATAGTGGTAGTTAATAATGCTATGGAAAACGCTATCCTTCCAAAGGATTTAGTAAAGACATTTGGTTCGAAGTCTATGATAGCTATCCCTATTGTGAGCAGGGATAAAGTTATTGGTGTTATAGGTGTTGATAGGGTCGGTACTTCAAGACCATTTAAGGAACGGGAAAAAATATTCCTCCAGGGAATTTCCCATCAGTTAGCTATTGCTATAGACAATGCAAGGCTTTACCGGGAAGTAGTAGATAGATCTATAGAATTAAGCCAAAAGGTAGAAACCATCAAGATCATGCATGAGATCGAGAGAAGCATATTGTCTGCCCTGGAAAGTGATGAAATTTTAGAGACATCGACACGTATGGTATCCAAGCTTATTCCTTCTGATAGGGTTACCATTGCGATGATTGATAAGGAAATGAATGCGTTTGTCTATAAGGCAGGATTTGGAATAAAACTGACGAAGGGTAGCAGTATTCCTTTTGAAGATACCTCGGCTACAGACATTATAAAAACGAGAAGGCCTACATTTATATCAGATATGGCGATAAAGGAAAAGCTGTTACCGTTGGAAGAAGCGCTTCTGTATGAAGGGTATCGTTCACAAATAAGGGTTCCCTTAATTGTTAAGGATGAGATAATAGGCTTGCTTAACGTAGGAAGTAAACGGGTCGCTGCCTTTACCCCGGAACATCTTTCTATCATAGAAAGGATAGCAGATCAAATAGCTGTGGCGTTAGAGAATGCACGGCTTGTATTAGATTTGAAAGAGATGCTTTTTGGGGCAGTAAAAACACTCTCGGCGGCTATAGATGCCAAATCTCCATGGACTGCCGGTCATTCTGAACGTGTTACAAAATATGCTGTTGCTATAGGAAGGGAATTAGGTCTCTTTGAAAATATGCTTAAAAATCTGGAGCTGGCAGGTCTTCTCCATGATATTGGTAAGATAGGAACCTACGAGATAATTCTCGATAAGCCAGGCGGGCTTACTGATGAAGAGTTAAAGATTATGCGGGAACATCCATCAAAGGGTGTAGAGATTTTAGTGCCGATAAAACACTTAAGAGAAATTATTCCCGTAGTAAAGCACCATCACGAGTCCTACGATGGTACTGGTTATCCCGAAGGTCTTAAAGGTGAGACAATTCCATTCCTTTCAAGGATATTAACCGTTGCAGATGCAATAGATGCAATGGGGGAGGACAGGCCGTATCGGAATAAAAAACCGAGAGATGATATCGTTAAGGAATTGAAAAGATGTTCAGGGAAACAATTTGATCCAAAGGTGATTGATGCTTTTTTAAAGGTTGTTCAAAAATTAGAATAAGTTTTTCTTTATGAATATGCTATAGGAAAAATGGATTGAACATAAGCAAAAGGGGAATAAAATCCGGTATATTTCATGTATGTATCATTATAGGCGCCATCTTATTTTTTGGATTTTTTACCATCGTTGAAGCGAGACATCTGAAACTCTACGGTCCAAAAAGACCCGAAAAAGGTGTTACCTGGGTGACATACACCAATGATTTTATCCCTTCTTTCGTTGTCCCTTCATCGGCAGGGGATGTTGGCAACGTTCTATTCCATGAAATTGAAATAGAAACAGGCATTACCGACCGATGGTCACAGTCTCTGTATTTTGATGGTGACACTCAATTTGAAAGCCCTGATTCACGCGATAACAATACCAGACTTACTTTAATAAAAACAGAGTTTAATTTTGCCGTATTTGAGTCTAACTTTTTTGATTTTCGTCTCAATAATGAATGGGCATTCAATACAGGAAATTATTCAGACCCTCTTGCACAGGAGAAATATTCGGATAGCATCGAGTTAAGGCCTATATTCTCAAAATCTATATATTCATTTACTCTTATCGTTGGTCCGGGGTTCTTTTATCGATATACGAAAGAACCGAGAGAACTCACGTATTTCTATGCAAACGCAATCCAGTATAGTCCTTCAGACAAAATAACAACCGGATTGGAATTCCATGGAGATTTGGGAGGTCTGAGAACATCCTCTGAACACTCTCATTTTATTGTTCCAAATATTGATATTCAGCTACACGAGCAGGTAGTTTTGAGTATCGGTGTTGCGATTGGATTAAATGGCCAAAGCGAAGATTGTGTATTCAGAAATTCATTACAGTTCAGTTACCAGTGGTAATCTCTTAAAGATATGAATCTATAACGGACATCGTGATAGGTTGATATACAAGTGTCACTGCCTTTTTTCACCGCATTTTCCACAATTTATTGCCTTTTATATTTTCCCATCAACTGGCCCTCAGCTATGATGTGTCCTTCCATTGCCTTCAGTAATTGTTGTTTCGTAATACCAGCGTCGAGATTAATTTCTGTATCCAAAGCATAGAACTTGAAATAGTATCTGTGTGTGCCACCGGGTGGACAGGGTCCACCATAACCAATCTTCTTGAAATCGGTTGTTCCTTGTTTAGCGCCATTTCCCAGGGTTTTCTGATGTGGTATGTTCTCAGATAGCTCCTGAACATTCGCTGGCAGATTAAAAAGTACCCAGTGAACCCATGTTCCCATGGGTGCATCCGGATCATCACAGATAAGAGCAAGGCTTTTTGTCCCGCCCGGAACAGAACTCCATGATAAGGGAGGGGAGAAGTCCTCTCCGTCACAGGTATACTTTTGCGGTATCATGCTTCCTTCTTCGAAGGCTGGACTTTTTATTTCAATTTTCATTTTTTGTTCTCCTGTTGTATTGGCATAAGATTGATTTTTGCTTTGACAAAAGCAAAGGGTAATAAGTGTGATGAACAAGCAACAAATTTTTTTAACCATAGGTAATTTTCCCAATCAATGAGTGTGTTTGGATAAGGGCCTATCCGAGACTTTTATAGGTTTTCGGATTGGCTCCGAGAGACTATCTGAAAAGATGCTATGGTGGATTCGCTCTGGTTAATCCTCCCTACCGGTAATTCTATACTGAGTAAGGTGGACTAAGGCGCTGTCTTTTGCGCTGAATCCACCGCTTTTCAGACAGTCTCTCAGTTTCTGCAATAAATTATTACTATCATAAATTACCCTTTATGTCAATTTATAGTATCCAATAGAAGAAACCGAATATGGTGAAAGCAGAATCCTGGTTGTATGCAGGTGTATAGAACGTGTGGAATCCTTAAACATGTCATTGCGCGGGTAGAGACGAAAAATCTTGCGTCTCTACCGAGGCAATCTCTGCCTTTGGGATTGCTTCGGACAATACCCTCGCAATGACTGGTGAGGTAGTCTTTCTCCAGATGGGTATATGTTCGATTTCATCCTTGAAATACTAAAAGACGTTCGGGAATGACAAATGGAGAATAGAGATGGCAGGAAAAACCCCTGGTGATGATACTCTGCATGGACAAATAATTCCTATTCAAGACATACCGCGATAGGGTGTATCGTCATATACATTAAGCTAAGCGCTACCCGACTTGTTCCCAAACTCTGTTTGGGAACATGCCTGTCCGGGGAACTCTGTTTCTCGAATCAAGAAGGAGCTGATCGTATGATCTCTCAGAACTATGGACCCTCGAAACAGAGTTTCCAGACAATTGTGTTCCCAAACCATGTCCTCATGTAAATGGGGAAGAGCTTGGGAATAAGCCACTACAAGCCACAAGAACCATATAGGCCAGAAGAGCTGGAAGTCTATAGTTAAAGATGAAGGCTCTCTGGATACAAAAATCCTTGTTTTATAAATACTATAAACCCAGCAGCTAAGCCCGAAGGGTTGATATTTTTATAGAAAAACGAGAAAAGGAAATTAATAAACCCTGAAAGGGTGAAATATTAAAAAGTTCTTAAGTCCTTAGTATTGGGCTGGTTTCCTGTTTTACCTTGATAATTAAGGAATTGTTAGAATTATATCTATTCTAATGGGTTTGATCAATTCTATCTACTTCAATCATTTATAGCACAAAATTAGCACAACTACAGCGAAAGATCAAATAATAGTTTATAACACTTCTATTTCTTTAGTAGCAATTTAGACAGAATCTTTGTTATTTGAATAAATATTTAAAAAATCCTTCATTTTTAGCATTAAATGCTGAATCAAAGTTATCCCAACTTAATGTTTTCGTTTTTCCGTTATAGATATTAATTAAATCTTTCTCTATGGGTTCTCCTTCACATTCGGTTATAACGTGAAATGAAAAAGCAATTATACTACCAGGTCTTACATTTTGAAATAATATGCTTAAATAATTATTAGTGTAAACATCATCTTTTTGAAGACTTGTATATTTTATATTTGGAGGTATTGCAGAATCCAATACTTTGCCATTTATTGGAATGAAGACATCGATATTTTCAGGATTTTCGCCTATGTATCCAATTTTCATTTGGATGTTATAAACAGGTTTCCACTTAGTAAATAATACAAATGTTTTATAACGGCCAATCCTTCGATAACTCCAAGAATAATAGGAAAAAGGTTCTTTTGTATATTTATTTTTGTCTAATTTTGTAATCTCCGTGGACGTCCTTTTTGTTGGGTTAAATAGGCGTTTTGAAAACTCAAAGATGTTATCTAAGGCTTTTGTCAAAGTACCTAAATAAACAATAATTGCTATTATAATGAAAATAATAACAAATTTGTTTTTCGCCCAATGTATAATTTGATCAAATTTATTATTCATACTTAATTTCGTTATTTAGATAACTAAATATTTTACTATTATAATCTAAGGTAATATCACTGGCGTAGTTTGTGGCTCAATTAACACTGGAAGCTGGAAAGGTGAAGGAAAATTATAAATCCTTGATGTTGGACTGATTTTCTGTTTTACATTGAAATTAAAGAATTTTTAGCATTATGTCTATTCTATATGTTTTAATTAATTGTATGTGTTTTGATTAATTTTAGTATAAAATTAGCACAAATAATATTTGATTACTTCATTACATATAAAACAATCAATATAAGGAAAGATGATGTAAAACAAGCATTCTTGAGGATTATTATTTTTTGTAAATCTTATAAAATATCAGTAGAATAATTGCTGATTATATCAATTTGTTAATTCGACGTGAACTAGTTCGTTCTATATCCTATACGAACAACAGGTTCAAACCCGGAGTTAGAACACTGTCTTTGCCATTCAGCAAGTTTCATTAAGAAAATGAAAGATTTGATTTCAGCAATTTTTGTAATGGGAGTTTGTCGCTCAAAAATGAACCATAGACATATCTTTTTTGGTTTAACATCTTGATTATTGATTTGGATTGATGTGTTTAGATTTTGTAAAATTTTAACTGTTGCAACTGCCTGATCGATTGCATAAGCAAATTTTTGTGTAGTTCCAATTTTAACAAAAAATGCTGTACTATCTTTGAATAAATCCAGCTTCTCAATTTTGTATTGTCGTATAGTGGTTAGATGCCTATCTAAATTAACATAACCCTCATTTTCTCTTAAAGAATTGAAATAATATTCGGGATAACAATAAACACCACTTTCTTGTCCAGAAAGGCTATTTTGCCACTTTTCAAATGCAGAATTAGAAAAGTTAGTATTTGGATTTTCAAAAGTAATTTTCTCATCAATTTGTTTCATCAGAAATTCAATATAGTTTTGGTTGAAAACATGCCACTTACCATCAAGTAGAAAGTGCTTCTCGTCATCAACGAAATCAAAGAAAAATTTTAATGGTTTTGCATACCCTTTGTTATTTTCATCCGAGACTTTTACTCTGATATTGTTAATATTAGCTACAAGGTTAATATTGTATCGGTTTATGAAATTGTGAAGAGCGGAAAGGCTAAGTTCTTCTATATCCTGTCTTTGTCGGCCTAATATAAAACTATATTGATTTTTACCCAGAAAAATAAAATCAACACCCGAAACCGTTGCCTCTGCTGGCTGTAAACCAGCGTTTGTACTGTTTAGAATTTCCTGTGCAAGTTTTTGATCCAACTCAACTATTTTTGTACTGTCTACGACAGAAGTTGCTCTGGGTAAAATTATCCTAGGGTTTTTCCGTAGTTCCTCCTCAATAGCCTGTACTAATTCAGGTAAATTATCGGGTAAGATTTTTAAATGCAACTGTGTTGAATTGCCAAAACTTGCAATCTCTCCCCATTTATCCTTATTAATCGTTTTGGCCTTAACATAATGTATAGATTCTCCACTATCATATTCAATTTCGCTATTTTCCTGATATGAAATAATTGTTTTGCTTCTCTTGCCCCCAAACAGTTTTGAGTTTTTAAGCTTAAGATTATTATCGTCAGCTATTCTCTCAGCAAGATTGATTCCAAAGTCGGTATCACAAAAATCCTTGAGATAAAAATGTGATTTTCCCATGCTGATTGCATATGACAATGTCGAATTTGAAATTAAAAATACTCCAAAATAAGCCTTGTTCTTTGGTTTATTATCTGAGCTAAAATAATCTTTATATAGATCGACCCACCAAATATCAATGTCCTCAGGTTCTTTTGAAAAATAAAATGAAAGGGTAAAACCATTGATACTTTTTTTTCTAGCAAGAGAAAGACCGATGGTCTGTAGTTTTTCAATCAAGCTCGATTCTTTGGACTTTTCGATTCTATATATGTTATATTTGGCCATATATTTAGTTCATAACATTATAAAACCTTTGGATGTATCAATCTGGTAAGGAAATTTTAATTATTTGATTTTAATTTGGAAAAAAGCAAATACTTTTTTATCAAAAGTAATATAGTACTTTTAAGGTCTGATAAGTTCATTATTTATTGTGCGTTCTATTCAATCTTCTTTTAGATAGCTTCCTCCAAATATTCCTTAAAATCTTGATTTTAGATTCAGTAAGCCCATACTGTTTACCCAACAGCTCCTTATCTGTTAAATCGAGTATATCTTCAATCTTTCGCTCACGGATAAGTTGGTCAACCTTTTTAAAATCGATTCTTTCATTATTAAGAATCGGCAATTGCAGTTCCTCTATTTCAGAAGGTTCAAAAGTCAATACGCCTCCACCGTAACTCCTACCTGTAATTTCTGAAAAAGCAAAAGTTAATGAGTTTAAAAATGAAAGTGCAATTAATTTGGGGTCAATTTTATTTTTGAATTTTACCCTATGAATAGTATCTGTAGATGAGGCGTTAGCAGAGTTTAAAATCAGTTTAGGGTAATCACTTACTTGCCTCAAAACAAATGCATCTGGTACCCATAGAGAAGGTGTTATATACCATCTCTTACGAATCTTACACTTGTATCCTGTGTGAAATTTTTGTGCTTCTCCAAACTTTATATAATTATGGCAAACTTTAGGTAAATCTTTTAAATCATTATCTGGTGGTGTAAAGAGATAAATTGGATAACCAGCTTTTGAATTTATTTGAAAATCATTCTCAGTAAAAATAATTCCTTTAAGATGATTAGATTTGCTTATTACTTTATGTGTATAGGGTTTCAACTCCTTTTCTTCGACCTGTTTTTCATTTAACATAAAAAAGTAGTTTCTTCCTGTAACAATGCCTACATCTACTTTCATCACATCACCACAGCGTGGTATATCTTTATTATTCTTTAATTCTCTAAGCAGACGTATCTCATTTTCTTCAAGGAAATATTTTGTCCATTTTTCATTTGTATGATCAACAGGTTTAACTAGTATATTAGGAATACTTTTGAAATCAAACCCTTCAAGATCCGCAAGTGTACTTAGTTCAACCATTCGTATACCCTTATTTTCTGGAGCACTCTTTTCGCAAAGTAACAGAACAACCTCCTGCTGGATACCTGTGAATACTAATTTGTTAAAAGTCACAATTGTTATTCTCTCAAAGAAGTTTGAAAGAAAGATTCTCGTTTCAGCAGCATACTTCACTTGAAATAATTCTGCTGGAATAACCATCCCAAGCTTGCCGATCTTAGATAACAATGTTGAAGAAATTACCAGGAAAGGTACCCAAATATTTGTCAGTTTATTAGGTTTAAGGCCTAAGGCATTCATCATTTGAATAGCACGTATTCTATGTTCTTCGGGAAAATTTTGGTAGCGAATAAATGGGGGATTGCCGACAACCACATCAAATGAGCTTTTCCCATTACTTGATAAATATTCAAAGAAGTCAATATTTACAATGGAATCTGAATTAAGTCCAAATTTTGCTGCTCTAGCTTTTGCCTTTTCTGCCTCTTTCGGAATAATTTCTATGCCTTTGATCAGGTTATAATACTTATTCTTAGGTATCCCAAGTTCTTTGAATCTATCTAGGCAGGCTTCTATAAAGTTACCATCGCCACAACTTGGTTCTAGTATTTTTTGTTTAGAGTTAGTAATGGCCCATTTACAGATGAACCATGTTATCTCTTTAGGTGTGTAATAGCCACCTCTTAATTTTATTTCGTCAATATGCTCTAATACTTCAGCTATTCTGTTCATCTTCTATAATTTCCGCTAAAAATAAATTACTATCCTTTATAGCTTCCAATTCCTCTTTTTTTATTCCATACAACGAATTAATCATTGAAATTATTTCATTATATAAATAATTAAATTTTCTCTGCAAAATGGACTTTTTATTGGCAATATATGTCTTGTTAATAGTTTGCTTTGTTTTTATAATTTCTTTAGTATTTTTACATATGGAATTATAAAGATTTACTTCTTCTATTGAATCAAAATTTATATTTCGGATGGGCAAGTTTTCAATAAATTGCTTGCCATGAGAATAATATGATCCACGAAATTCACTGGCTCTTGCTTTAACCATTGCCTCAAAAGCTGGATGTGCCAATATAGCTAGCAAATAGAAAATAGAATAATTAGAATTCGAAATTAAGGAATAATAAGGACCATTACCACCGCCTGTAAATTGCAAGTTAGCATTATCATAAGCATAACTTGATTGTTTGGAAAGTACAGGCCAAATTATTTTAGGATTGTTATGGAACTTTGTTAAACTCTGAGAACGACCGTATTGATACCATTTGATTTCCCTTGTACCGTTAATACTTCTTTCTTCTAAATCAGTTTTGTAATGGTTCAAATATTTCCAGCACAGAGGATAATTACTTTTTAATAGTTTTTCTGAAAAAACTTCTGCCCGATTATTTGAGATAGTATATGGAAAAATTATTAATGCATTTGGCTGTGGTATGTCAAATAGGCTAAAAGACAAATCATAAATGCACGGAAGTAGTATTGCCTTCTCTATTTCCCATTTCTTTCCTTCTTTCTCAAAAAAAATTGTATACTGCTTTTCTTCGATAGGCTGAATAACATAAATTCTATCCGCACTTGTTTGGAGCCCGACAGATATCTCTGCAATTTGTTTTAGGGGAACAGTTAATTTACTTTTAATCTTTTTAAAGAGTTCTGTGGCTTCATTAGATAAAAATATCCAGGGTTGGTCGGAATAATCTGCAACGTTATATTCTGCGATAGTGGCAGAGTTGAAACTATGCTCAACATTTAATTTAGTAATTCTTTTGAAAGAAAATTTTTGTTTGGGTCGCTTATCAATTACTAAAATGGCTGTATAGGTTGACCTGCCCGGAAATACTTGTGTAACCCCAAAGTGAACGATTTTAGATAATGAGCATTGGCTGGTGATTAAAGCTCTAAGCTTTTTCGCCCCTTTCACGATAAAAAATTTGTGTGGGACAATATAGCCAATAACACCATTTTCGTTTGTAAGTTCAATTGCTCGTTCGATAAATAGATAATATTTATCAAAGTTGTTACTAGATGCCACAGAGTAAGGAGATTGCTTACTTTGATAATATTGAATCTCTTCAAAAGAGTATTTAACTAGATTCTGAATACGTACGTAGGGAGGATTTCCGATAACGGCATCAAATCCTTTCTTTTCTTTTAGAAATGGAAATTCAACAGACCAATTAAAAGGCTTAAGTTTGTATAAAAGCTCGTCATTTTCTAGTGCGGCTTTATCAAACTCAAAATACTGATCATCTATTAATGAATTACCGCATTTGATGTTATTATTCAGGTTCGGTAAAACCTTTCTTTTGTAAGTATTTAAATAGTAGTCAATCGAAGTTGCTTTCTCGTTTTCAAGTAGCTTTAGTAACAAACTAAACCGAGTTACTTCAATAGCATAAGGGTTTACATCGACTCCAAAAATGTTTTGAAGTAATATTTTTTGTTTTGCTTTCAGAGTTAATCGCCAAGATTTATCATAAGTTTGATATGCAATATCATTGTCGATCACATCGGATTGGAGCAAGATATTTATATGTTTCTCTATCAAATAATCAAATAGTGAAATTAGGAATGTTCCTGAACCACAACAGATATCCACAATCTTTAAATTATTAATTCGCTGTAAGGTACTTCTTTCTAGTAAAGGTTCAAGAGTTTCTCTAATTATTTGGTCAACTATAAATTTAGGTGTTGGAATGACACCATTGGATGCAATAACCTCTGGTTCCTTTACAATACGGATGGATTTTTCAGATACTAAAGCAATCCTACTCCCTAAATATTTCTCATAGATTTGGTTTAAAATATTAGGCTCTATTACAGAAAAGTCGTAAGGACTGGCAGGATAATAAAGCTCATTGAAAATTTCTATTAAAAGCTCTGGATCAACTATTATCCCTAAGGATAAATTGTCTTCAATAAAATCAAATAGTCCAGAATTGTATTTTTTATCAGATGCTATAAAAAGCTTTTTCAGTTCTTCATAATTACTGATTTTCTTTAGTGTTTCGTATTTTTCTATTTCCCTATCCTCACAAATTCTAAGGAAAATAATCCTATTGATCAGACGTTGAATTAAGAAATTGATTTCTTCCTCTTTAAGGGATTTATTATTTTTAAGAACGTTAATAGCAAGCTTTTCTCTCCATTTCTCAATTTGTAGCAGGAAATACTCATCAAAGGGAGTGGTATCTTTCTCCGTAAATGAAAAGTATTCGTCTAAAAAGCCAGAACTAACGGAATTATAAGACAGTAATTGATATAGCTCCTCAAATTGTTCTAAATAATTCTTAAAATGAAATATTCGATATCTTGCAGATTGTGGGCCATCATCAATATTAGGTTTATATCTGCAATCATACACAATCAATTTCTCAAAGTTAGTCAAAATAGATATTCCTAAATTAGCATTCCATCCGTATCGCCTTGTTTGAAATGCTGCGGCTTTGGAATATTCTATATCTATTGAAACTTTCTTTGCTTCAACAAATAGTTTCCTATTGCCTAAGATTCTTAGGGTATAATCAGGATTTTTCTTGGTAATGGTGTCATCTTCTTCAATATTAATAGATTCTTCTTGGATTACATCTCGGATAAATTGATTTTTTGCCTCTTCATTATTGACATCCCAACCGAAAGTTTTGAGAAAAGCATTTAAAAAATCTATCCTTAACTGAGCTTCACTGTATTTATTCTTTTTAAGGTGAGAATATTGCTTTTCAAAAGAAGTAATCAAGCTTGTAAGTTGCTCTAATGCTTTTGCTTTATTTTTAGTAACAGTATACGACATAGAATAATTGGCTTTTTTATGAAAAGATTTAAAATACTATTCTTTTTGTAATCTATTTTTAGCATCCATTATGAGGACTCCAATATGTGCTCATTTTTCGTTACCAAGCACCAATCTATAATTTCAACTTCTTTAATTTCATCACAATACAGATTTAAAACAATTTTATTTAACACATCGTTCATAGTTTTATTTTGTAAAAAGTAGAATAGAAATTAAACATAATACCAATTATTTTGCGGAAATGATTATTAATTATCATACAATATATGTTGTATGATACAATTTGTCAACTTATATATTGTATTATAGTTTTAAAACATGTACTGAGTGAAGTGAGAGCTATGTGAGAGCAAAACAAAGCGTGGTGCAATAGTTACGATTAATTATATAATTACTAATATAGATTGGTTTTGTAAAAGGTATAAACAAATATGAATGATAGTTGGAAAGAGAAAATTGACCCTGCCTTTGATGAACTGATTAAGGTTCACCTGGATTTCATAAAGAATACTTGTATTTGCACGAGCGATAAAAAGAAACGATATTTAACGCTTGATGATGAATCACTAAAAGTCTTGGAGCGTAAAAGATATCCACTTCTCTTAAAAGAATTCAAGCCAAATCAAAGAAATCTGAAAAAGTTAACGAATAATATAATTACCTTAGGCGCAAGTCCTAATGTTATGCATATATTGGACTTTTTTAAGAATACGGCAAGATTAATTAATATGAATGAGAATAAAAAATCAAAGAGAGAAGATAAAAACAAATGTTTAGATGCGTTAAAATGGAATATCATAGGCATGATTAAGGGATTGCCATGGGAAAATAGCAGGAATTATTACAAAAAACGCCTCGAAATTTATTTTTCGCCAGAAGAGGCTAGGACGTTTGCCGAAGGAAAGACTCAAAAGGAATTGATAAAGGGGTTTTTTGAGATAGGAATGGATATATTTTGTTTGATATTTCAAACAGGAATTCGAGGTTATTGGGATCCACTAAGTGAAAGTTATGAGGATAAAAAAATCAATAAATCGAATCTTATCAATATAGGAGCGCAATTAATGTATAATGCCATATCAATAATGACTTACAAAAAGACTCTTGATGAGCTACTTGATGAAGCACGAAATAATGATGAATCATTATACAAGGCAATCCATCTTGATAAAACCCTGTTTGAGGTGGATTGGGTGCGTAAACGCATTAGAAAGGCGTTTTATTCAGGAGATTCTATCTTTTTTAAACAGTTAGGAAGGGCAATAAAAAAACCTCCAATACCGGCAAAATTGATGTATGGAGAAGCAATTATAATATTAGCTTCATTGTGGTCTCTTGGTCTATATAGGCTTGACAATAGTGAACTCATGGAGCTATTAAAGATATGCAGAGTAACGATACCAGAAGAACCGGAGGCTTTCAGGAAATTTATGGATCGTCTCAAGGATGATAACGTTATTGAGGATTATAACAAGGTATTCAATGATTTGTAAAAATACGGACATGAAATAATTTTTTCATGTCCTGGATATAATTCTCGCTATTCAATACTATAAAGCCACAGTAAAACAAACTGTGGCTTTTTTATTTCATGGTCAGAAGAGATATTTACCGTGCTTCGTGCGCGTGAGCCATGCGGAAGCGCATCGAAGCACGGGCGGGAAAAGAGAACTTCATAAGCATAATTTCATTTAAGCTTTTTTGCCCTTGTTCCGCTAAAGTCTTGCGCCATTCCTTAGGTGCGCTGCCCGAAGGAAGAGCAAGCGCACATGTAGTATAAATATGTAGGCGCAAGTGCGCTTGCAATTGGCTTAGACGGACGAGGGCGAAAAAGCGTCAACCAATAATGTTAATACCAGTTATGAAATAGAGATAGGCAATCTATTGCGGTGCGTACCCAGTAACACAGCACCGCCAAATTACATAATCTTTTTTAAGAGATATTTAGCAATGGAACTAAAAGAACTTTTTAAAGGAATCGATAGTTTGTATGTGTCTTATAAAGGTACGCCGAAAGCAGGATTACAAGAACACTTGGAAGAAAAAAAGAAATTGGCTCAATCAGAACAGGAAAAGAAACAAGCCTTGGCAAGAATAGCCATTAATGATCACTGCTTTGAGGTATTAGATAGAGGCACCAAGTGGTATTCGTTTATTTTGGTAGATAACTGGTATCACCTGCAAATATCAGGAAGTAAAAGACAAAAACTTCCCCAGGTATATGTACAGATATCGAGCGAACTCCTTACTTGTTATGGTCTTGATACCTCTATTCAGGAATTAAGAAAAGTCATAAACATGCTTTTGGAAAAAATAGAAGAAGAGACTATCAGCAGAACCGATATCTTTACTGATTTCGTTACTGATAGAGAATTAGAAGCCATTGAAAAGGTATCATGGGTAACCAGGGCAAAAAAGACCCATAAGTATTGGGAAGGCGATATATTTACCGGCTGGACAATAGGCCAGGGTGGTGACATATCTGCACGACTTTATGAAAAGACCGTTGAACTTGAAAAGAGTCATAAGGACTATCTCAAGGAACTTTGGGAAAAGCAAGGCTGGGACACAATCCAAAGGGTATGGAGACTTGAATTTCAATTGAGGAGAGAGTTGCTAGCACAAATGGCTATCCATACGTTTTCAGATCTCATGGAAAAAAGGAATGATATTTGGAAATATTGCACCCACGAATGGCTAAGACTTGCAATAAAAGACACTACGATAAATAGAACACGATGGAAGACAGATTCCGTATGGGAAAGGATTCAGGATGTAAAATTCGATGATGGCAAATATACAGGTATTTTAAGACAAGTAAACAAGTCAAGGATTCCCAGCGATAAGACGTTATTCCAAAACGGTATTGGCTATATCACAGCCTTTGCAGCCCGGGAAGGATTTGAAAACGTTGATAAGGGAACACTCAATGAATATTTAGACAAGGCAAAGAACTATCTCAGAGAACAAACCAACGGCAGAGATGAAGATTACTTAAAGACAAAGATAGATAATAAAAAGAAGAAATATAACAGGATATGAGGTAAGACACCATGAAAATAGTAACCATAAAAGAAGTATCGGAATTTCTGAAAGTTAAGCAGTCAACCCTCTATTCATGGGTAAACCGAAGATTAATACCCTCATTTAAATTAAACGGCCTTTGGCGTTTTGACATGGAAAGGATAGAGGCATGGGTAATGGAATCTCATAGCGTAAAAGTCATGCCTCAAAAGATCACAAAAAAAACAACAAGGAATCAGGATATAAACAGAATCATTAAACATGCAATCGAGGCAGTCCATGGAAACGAACAATCTTAACCATACAAATAACGAATACGATTATATCATTGCGCATCCTTCGTATGAAGTAAACCAGATATTTATGTCATTGGGATTCCGGGAAACGGTGATAACAAACAATCAAGTGGAAAATAAGAATTTTTATATCATATCGGGAAAAGATATATCCATACAGAAAGAAAGCGTATTCAAATACGAAAATACGACAATCATATTTCATGAACAAGATAAAATGCTCTTAAGAGTAAATGACCGATGGAATAAAAACAAAATATCGAGCTTTATTACCAATCCTGAACCACCAAAAGAACTCTATCAGGAACTAAAACAAACACTCAAAAACTATATCGAGTTTCAGAGAGAGGCTATCTACGGCATCATAACAGCATGGATTATAGCAACCTATTTTCATAGATGCTTCCATGCCTTCCCCTTTTTGTTCATATATGGGAAGAAACAAAGCGGTAAGAGTAGATTCCTGGACTTGCTGGAACGATTATCATTTAACGCCATGAAAGTAAAGGGTGTATCGGTTGCATCCCTTGCCGATAGCATTGATGGAGTACGAGGGACATTTTTAAATGACCAGGCAGAAGAACTCAGCAATAAAAAGAATACAGAGATTTTAGGCATCCTTTCGGATAGTTACACAATCGGGGGCGGTAAGAGAAGAATTGTAAATATGTCAAACAAGGGCCGTAGAATCATAGAATTTGAGACTTTCGGGCCAAAGGCATTTGCAAGCATAAAAGAAATCGATAGTGATCTAAGGGATAGGTGTATTGAAATAACCATGCTCAGGGCAATCAAGGAATATCCCTATCCCGATGCATACTTACCCATTTGGAATGACTTAAGGGATAGGTTATACCGGTTACTTTTTACCAGGTGGCATAGAGTAAGAGAACTCTATCAAGAGACAGGAAAAGACGTATCCCACAGGGTAAAGGAACTCTGGAGACCTCTTGAGAGCATATTACAGCTTGAAAATGTTCCTAGTGAAGAAATGAAAGAGATCAAGGGCTTTTTTCTTGAAAGTATGCAGGAAACCCAAAATGAATTATCCGAATATGAGATCAAACTCTTTGAGACATTACAGGAAATCCTCAAGGGAAAAGGTAAAGAGATATTAACCATAACGGATATAGCGGAAAACCTCAAATCAGATTACTCAACGATGGATGAGAAAGAAAAAAAGAGGTTCCAAATATGGATAGGCAAGATAGTAAAGCAATTAAGCCTTTATGATAAGCCGGTTGGGAGAAAAGACGGTAAAAGGGCGTATGAATTCAGTGTTGACCGTATTGATAGTATATACCAAAGATACATTACCATGACCATTGATGACCATTGCCCTATTCCTGTAATGGTAAGTCATAAGTCATCACAAAAGAATGCCCCTGACCATGTGACCATTGGAATGAGTGATTTAGTAGAAGATGAAAATATTCCAGAGAAGGAAATTGAGATTTGAACAATATTCAAAAACTTATCCATACAATTCAATACCTGGGATACAGAGTCTTACTTGAAGGTGACAAGATTAAACTAAAGTTTATAGGCAAGGATGATCCTCCAAAAGAGGCTTCAACTATAATCAATGAGGTAAAACAAAATAAAGATATGGTTATAGAATATCTAAGAAATATTTCTCAGATGGATGAAATCTTTCAACAAGCAGTAAATAAAATAAATGAAGGTTATCCAGATTTAACCATTCGCTATATATCAAAGACATTCCCGAAACTCTATAAGAAAGCCCTCATTGATGAAGATAAAATTAATACCCTATGGAATGAAGGAAAAGACGTAAAAGCCTTTGAGAAAGCAGTAAATGAATGGCGGAAAACACAGATGAAATTTATCAAACTCTTTCATGCTAAAAAAAATATTGATGATAAGAAGGATAAGGAATATAATCCATCCAACAGGAAGCCAGACCCATGTCAAGGTCTCGGAAAGGAGGAAAAAGAACATGGGACTGTATAAAAGAGGTCTGGTCTGGTGGATGAGGTTTACCTATAAGGGCCAACAGGTAAGAAAATCAACAGAGACAACAGATAAGAAGCTGGCAGAAAGGATTTACCATAAGGTTAAAACTCAAATAACTGAGGGAAAATGGTTTGATGTTGATGAAGGAAACCAAAGAACCTTTGAAGAGCTTGCCGAAAAATATGAGACTCAGGTGTTTAGAGAACTCAAGGGCTGGCGTTCTTCAATAAGTTATTTGAACCAACTAAAAGATTTTTTCGGTAAATATAGGCTTGCTGAAATTACCCCTGCACGAATAGACGACTTTAGGCAAATGAGAAAGAATAAAGGGGTAAAACCAGCAACCATTAATCGCCAGTTTAAGATACTGCGAAGGATGTTTAACCTTGCCAAGAAGCGTTGGCAATGGATAAAAGAAACTCCAATAATCGAGATGGAACCAAATGCCGATGTAAAAAGGGTAAGGCATCTCTCATTTGATGAGTTTAATAAACTTCTGAACTGTTGTGAGGGCAAGCTTAGGGATATAGTAATTGTTGCGGCCTGGACAGGTCTAAGGCAGAGTAATATCTTAAACCTCAAGTGGAATCAAGTTGATTTACTGGCAAGGGTAATAGTGTTGAGTAGCGAAGAGACAAAGAATAATGAAAGTTTAAGAATTCCGATTGCTAATCCTGCTTACCATGTTTTAGAAGTAACCATGAAGAAAAACAATTCTAAAAGTCCATATGTCTTTTATAGTGACGATGGAATGCCTTTTAAAGCCGGGCGCATTCAAATAAATTTTAAAAAGGCTTTGAGGCGTGCAGAAATAGAGGATTTTAGATTCCACGACTTGAGGCATTGTTTTGCATCCTGGAATCGTCAATCAGGAGTTGATTTAGATACCCTTGCAGAGCTTATGGGACATAAGGATACACGGATGACGAGAAGATATGCCCATATTACCCCTGTGCATCTAAAAAAAGCCGTTGAACTCTTAGAGAAAAGCTATAGCGAGTATAGCACAAAATTAGCACAATCAAATATTGATGTGGTTAAGCAAACGGCTTAAATACTGGTTTTTATGGCTGTTAACGTATTAATCCAAGATTATATCGATGCCCTGAAAGGGTGATATAAATATGATTGATAGAAATCGAATACCACCAAGTTATGAAGCTTGGGTAAAAGTGTGTTTTTCTCCTCAATATTGTTATACAACCGGTGGTTCTCAAACTGGTAATTTGAAACAAAATGAGCAACACAGACATTAATTTTCTGACGAAGACCCTAACAGTAAATCAAGAAAATATGCCAGCTATATTCCCTTTTAGGCTTAAAATCTTATTTGATGGTTATTTGATAGACACCCCGTATTGATTCCGTATTAATTCCAATTTTTTACGACATTTTAAGGTGTTTATCCATAAAAAAGCAGTATAAGATGATTGACAAAAGCAAAATACCTTCGAGTTGGGAAGTTGTCAAACATAGTGAAGTTGCAGAAATAAATCCTAAACTTCCTTTTAAAAATGTTGATGATAACACAGAAGTTTCATTTCTTCCTATGAGATTAATTGAAGAAGAAAAAAACGTATTCTATCTTACTGAATTCAGAAAATATAAGGACGTAAAAAAAGGCTTTACCGCCTTTACAGATGGTGATGTGATTTTTGCAAAGATTACGCCATGTATGGAGAACGGGAAATGTGCTGTTTTACATGATCTGAAAAATGGAATTGGTTTCGGTTCAACGGAGTTTCATGTTTCGCGATCAAGGGAATGTGTTATCGCTAAATACATTTTTTATTTCATTGTTCAAAAGCAATTCAGAAGAATTGCAGAAAGTAATATGACTGGTAGTGTAGGACAGAAAAGAGTTCCAACACGATTTTTTTCTGATTTTGAAATTCCTATTCCTCCACTTCCCGAACAGCACCGCATCGTTTCCAAAATAGAAGAACTCTTCAGCGAATTAGACAAAGGCATTGAAAGTTTAAAAACCGCCCAGCAGCAACTCAAAGTCTACCGCCAGGCCGTGTTGAAGTGGGCTTTTGAAGGAAGATTGACGCATGAAAATGTAAAAGACGGTGAATTGCCGGAGGGATGGTGGTGGGTGAAGGTTAAAGATGTTGGGAAGGTTGGGACCGGAACAACACCTTCTAAGAAAAATCCCGAATTTTATTCAAGAGCTTATCCATTTTATAAACCAACAAATTTGGAAGCAGGAAACAATGTTCAACAATCACTGGATGGTTTGTCCGATCTTGGTATTAAAGAAGCACGATTTGTTCCAATAAATTCAACGCTTGTCACTTGTATTGGTGCAACAATTGGTAAAACAGGTTTAATAAAAAAGGGAGGCGGGTTCAATCAACAAATAAATGCAATCATTCCCTTTAAGGAATACAACCCAAAGTTTATCTACTATCAAGCAATCTCACCGCAGTTTCAAGAGCAGATAAAAGAGAATGCTTCAGCAACAACACTTCCTATACTAAACAAAAGAAAGTTTGAAATTCTCTTAATAGCTGTTTGCTCACCTGAAGAGCAAAACCAAATCGTTTCTGAAGTCGAGACCCGCCTTTCAGTATGCGATAAATTAGAAGAAACCATAACAACCGCCTTGCAGCAAAGCGAAGCCCTGCGGCAAAGCATCTTGAAAAAGGCATTTGAAGGAAAGCTGGTAGCCCAAAACCCAGGAGACGAACCAGCGTCAAAATTATTGGAGAGGATAAAAGTAGAGAGGGAGAAGAATGATACGTGGAAGAAGAAAATCCCGAAGGGATGACATGATTATAGGATTGAAATATGTGAAGACGCTTCTCCGTTTGCGATAATTCTGGAAAAAACTACTGCCCACAGCTTGCAGCAAACAGACTGGATCAAATGGATAATTTTGCCTTATTTTCTGGGTATTTTCCTCTACTTTATTGGCTAAAAAGAGACAAAATGGGTATAAAAATGGAAATTACCGTAGTTCTTTCCCATTTTGGAAGCAAAAAAATTCATTTGAGTCAGCCTGAAAGCGAGGCCATACGGTAAAGTATCTTGATTGTATAGGAATTTTCATTTTATGTAAGCGAGTTTACGGTAGGGTGGATTAAGCGGTAGCGAATCCACCTTTTCTGGAAATAGTATTGGTGGATTCGGCGTAAAAAACAACGCCTTAATCCACCCTACTCATAACTCGAAAAAGGCATCTGAAGGAAAGTTGGTAGCCCAAAACTCCAAAGACGAACCGGCAGCAACTTTTGAAGAGGATAAGGGCAGACAGGGAGAAGGCTGAATTAAAGAATGAGACACGGAAGAAGAAAATCCCAAAGGGATGACATGATTATAGGAAAAAACGTAAAATAAATAATTCAACCCCGAAGGGATGATATATAACGGCAAGAACGACAATATACCACCCCTTCGGGGTTAAAAATAATTGTGTACCGATATGCTATAATAATGCCATCCCTTCGGGATTAAAAAATATGCACGTACCGATATCCTATAAAAATGATATCCTATCGGGATTGAAAGGGGGGAATTCTATGGCAGGTACATTTTCACAAATTTACATCCAGGTTGTCTTCACGGTAAAAGGATGGGAAAATCTCATAGGTAAGGAGTGGAAAGATGAATTGCATAAATACATTGCCGGCATCATCAAAGGCAGAGAGCAAAAGCCAATCATTGTCAATGGAATGCCCGACCATATCCATGCTTTTGTCGGATTGCGGCCTGCTATGGCTATTTCCGATTTGGTTCGCGACATCAAAAACAATTCATCCAATTTTATCAATGAGAAAAAATTAGTGAAAGGGAAATTTTCCTGGCAGGAAGGATATGGCGCATTTTCCTATTCTCATTCACATATTCAAAATGTTTACGATTACATATTGAATCAGGAGGAACATCACCGCAAGAAAACCTTCAGGGAGGAATATATTGACTTTTTAAAAAAATTTGAAATTGAATACAATGAAAAATATTTGTTCGAGTGGATGGAGTAATATTTCTCGCATGTATTAATCCCGAAGGGATGACATGATTATAGGGGAAAATCATAAAATAATACCAACCCTGAAGGGGTGAAATACAACGGCAAACCTGAACATATATCACCCCTTCAGGGTTAAAAAACAATCGCGTGCCAATATGCTATAATAATGCCATCCCTTTGGGATTAAGAAGATGAATTACATGTCTATAAACATCCCATGCTGCCGAAGTTGACGAGTATAAATGGTAACAATATAGCATCATGAAAGAGGAATATTTAAAATGGGGAAAAATACTATGCTACAATATTACGAAAATCTCAAACGAACCGCTTTGGTTTTAAAACCGAAGCAACCATTTCTTGATTGGCTGTTAAGCGTTGAGCCGGGAGAAGATTTCCTTGATGAGTTGAAAGACGGGGACGTTTACTTATTGTCCGGCTACGAAGAAGTCAGTCAGATGCAAAACTGGTTAAAGAGAAATTTTGACAGTATTTTCACAGATCAGTTGAACAACTGGTACACAGATGAAGCCTTGTGGCCACAAAACAGAACTATGGAAATGTTTAACGAATGGTTTGAATATTCTTTGTGCACTACGATTTTGGATACCCAGAAGGGCAGGATTGAAAAAGCATGAACAGCATCCACAACACATCCGGTATCATTAGCAAGGTATGGAGCTTTTGCCACACCTTACGGGATGACGGCGTAGGCTATGGCGATTACTTAGAGCAACTTACCTATATGTTGTTTCTGAAAATGGCAGATGAGTTTTCCAAACCGCCATATAATCGCAAACTTCCCATCCCCGGGGAATATAACTGGGAAAGTCTAACCGAAAAGAGGGGTGCTGCGCTGGAACTGCATTACGCCACGCTGCTTCGAGTTATCATAACAAAAAGGCATCCTTGGACAGATCTTTACCAAGAGCCAAAATAAGATTCAAGACCCTGCCAAACTCTACAAGCTCATTGATATGATTAACAAGGAGCAGTGGAGCATTATGGGCACAGATGTGAAGGGACAGATTTACGAAGGGCTATTGGAGAAAAATGCAGAGGATACCAAAAGCGGCGCAGGGCAATACTTTACGCCAAGGGCACTGATTAAGGCAATGGTGGAATGTCTGAGACCGGAACCCAATAAAACCATTGCAGACCCGGCTTGCGGAACAGGCGGTTTCTTTTTAGCTGCTTACGATTTTATTGCTGACAATTATTCATTGGATAAAGAGCAAAAGCAGTTCCTTAAATACAAAACATTTTTCGGCAATGAGATTGTTGCCAGTGCCCGCAGGTCGTGCCTGATGAATTTGTTCCTGCACAACATCGGTGATATTGACAGCGAGAATACGATTTCTTCCAACGATGCACTGGTTGCCGATGACGGCAGGCGGTATGATTATGTCCTCATCAATCCACCTTTCGGAAAAAAGAGCAGCATGACGTTCACCAACGAAGAAGGCGAACAGGAAAAGGAAGACCTGACCTACAACCGGCAGGATTTCTGGGCAACTACGAGCAACAAGCAACTCAACTTTGTCCAGCATATCCACACCATTTTAAAAACAACAGGGCAAGCAGCCGTTGTGGTGCCTGATAATGTATTGTTTGAAGGAGGGGCGGGAGAAACGGTGCGCAAGAAACTTTTAGAAACAACCGACCTGCATACCATCCTTCGTTTGCCAACAGGGATTTTTTATGCTCAGGGCGTAAAGGCGAATATGATTTTCTTTGATGCAAAGCCTGCCGGGAAAACAACATGGACGAAGGAAACCTGGTTTTATGATTACCGTACCAATATTCACCACACACTGAAAAAAACCCCCTTAAAGCTGGAAGATCTGAAGGATTTCATTGCCTGCTACCATCCAACCAACCGCCACAAACGGAAGGAAACATATAATGCAGACACCAATCCGGAAGGCAGGTGGAGAAAATTCACGTATGATGAAATCATCGGCCGTGATAAGACCTCACTCGACATCACATGGATAAAAGATAAATCATTGGCTGACCTTGATAACCTGCCTGATCCTGATGAACTGGCCGAAGATATTATTGAAAATTTGGAAGCTGGTTTGGAAAATTTCAGAGAGATAAGGTCAAAAGAGAACTGAAATATGAATAAAAAGTATCGGGATAACGAGGCTATCTTGCCCTTAATGCCTCTACGATATTCATTTTTGATGCTCGGTATGCAGGGAGGACTCCTCCTATAAAGCCCATAATCAGGGAAAAGATTATGGATTTATAGGCAATTTCCATGGTTAAGGTAAATGAGAACGCAAGTTCTGAAAAGGTTTGCCAGTTAAGGGTTGAAATCGTGAGGAATTGCATGAAAGAGGCAAAAAAGAGTCCCAGAGATCCACCAATAAAGCTCATCAACATGGACTCCATCAGAAAGGCAACCAGGATACTCATCCGTTGAAATCCGAGTGCCCGTAATGTGCCGATCTCACTGGTACGGTTTGCCACCGCAGCATACATGGTAATCGTTGCTCCAATCATTGCGCCAATTGAGAATATTGCTGTTAGAGATAATCCCAGGATACTGAGGAATTTAGTCATGAGTTCTGACTGATCAGCATAATATTTTACTTCCCGCTTCGCCTCCAGTGTCAGCCTTGGATCGTTCCCGATTCTCTCTTTAAGTTTATGAAATTCTGAGTAGTCACGAAGTTTAAAGGTAATGGATGAATAGACGGGTCTGCGGAATGCCTGCATAAACTGATCGGTATCGCCCCATATCTCCGAGCTGAATCCGGTGTTGCCTGCGCTAAATATACCCACGATAGTCCAATTCCTCATACCAAAATAGAGTTTTTCACCAATATCGCATCCCTTAAATCTCCTTGCAATGCTTTCACCTACGGCAATTTCTGATGATCCCATTTTGGGCATACGGCCTTTAACCAATTTTATCTGTTGCCTCAGGAGGAGAGACTGATTGCTAATTCCTCTAATGGTAACATTTGAAGGTTTTTCACTTCCCCTTTTCTGTAAGTTTATGATAACTACCATTTCTTTGGCGACGAGCCTTTGTCCGTTTTCTCCGATTGCGATTTCGGGCTGAGTTTCAACAACGGAGGCCTGATACCTGTCTATCCCGCTCTGTATTTCAGAATTGGAGGCACGCCGGAGGACGATTCCATTATCATACGAGCCTGTGTTTACAAGGGTTTTACGAAGTCCTTCAGCAAGCATGAGGGTTGTGGCAAAAACAAAGGCAACAAGCGCCATTCCCGAAGTAGTCAGAGTTGTTGTAAGACGCCTTGTGCTGAGATTGCGGAGGCTATATGATACCGGTATACCCATTTATCCTATTCTCCTCAAACCTTCAGCAACCCTGATCTTCACGGCATGCCACGTAGGAAAAATTGCTGCTATCAGACTAACCAGAAGAGCAGCTCCTATATCAAGGAAAATGGTATTTGCTGATACATGAAATACGGGGAAATAAGCGCCTATTTTAGCGCCAAAGATCTTTGCGCTCGGGAAGGTAAGAAGAATGCCAAGGGTACATCCAACCATGGTGATAAAAAGGGATTCACCGAATATAAGGATTGCTAAATGCCAGCCACCAAATCCGAGTGTCTTCATGATAGCATACTCTCCTATCCGCTCACGCGCAGTCATGACCATGGTATTTGCTACTACTGCTATGATAATGATAATCACCATAAAAGAGACTAATTGGATTACCGTGACAATAGCCTCAGTCATGGAAACGAAACTCAATTGGAAAGCTTTTTCCGTCTCGGTCATAGTTTCTGCAAGAGAATTTTTAAATGTCTTATCTACTGCCTCAGATACTTCGGGCGCCAGATTAGGATTTGTTATTCCTATTATATAAATACCTACCTGGTCAGCCCGGTTTGGCGCAGTTTTTTTTAAACTTTCATTGAGATAATCCCAATGAAAAAACAGTTGCGTTTCGTCAGTGCTTTTTTCAGCCCCGTGGTATATGCCTCGCAAGATGAAATTCCATGTACCCGGGAAGTTGGTTCCTTTCAAGGGAATGGTATCGCCGATCTTCCATGAGAATCTTTCTGCCACTTTTCTGCCGGCAATAGCTGCCATGCGGTCACGAAAAAATGCGGCTTTCTGATCCTCAGGCAACGTATATTCCGGATATAATTCCAGGAATGTTTTTGGATCTATAGCAAAATTTGGTATAAAGTTTTTTTCGGATATGTAGGTGCCATTAAACCATATAGCATAGGATACATTCTTTACCCCTGGGATTCCACGGATCTTCTCTTTATAAGCCAGAGGAAGAGAAAAGACAAGGGATATGGCGTTTCTCGTGATAAGGCGGGCTGAAGAGGAGGCTTCCACTCCTGAATACCATGCATTTACGAGGGTTCTCAGTATACCGAATGCCAAAATTGCAATAGTTATACCAAGTATGGTTAGACATGTGCGCAATTTATGGCGAAACGCATTCCTGAATATAAGTTTAAGCATGTACATTAAGGATACCCTTTTCAAGCCTTCTGATTATATGTGCCTTTTCTGCTGCATGAGGATCATGAGTAACCATGATAATTGTTTTACCGAATTCATGGTTTAAAATGGCCATAAGCCCTAATATGTCTTCTGCGGATGTTCTGTCAAGATCACCGGTTGGTTCGTCCGCTACCAGTATTGTTGGGTCAGTGACAATAGCGCGGGCTATGGCAACACGCTGCTGCTGGCCCCCGGATAACTGACCGGGATAATGGTCCATCCGGTCAGCAAGGTTAACCATATGAAGAGCTGCTTCCACATGTTCCCGTCTTTCTTTTCGGGAAAGCCAGGTTAAAAGGAGGGGTAGTTCCACATTCTCGAATGCGGTGAGCACGGGAATGAGATTATAAAATTGAAAGATAAACCCTACGTTAACAGCGCGCCATCGGGTCAGATCAGTTTCTGTCAATGAGGTAATATCTAATCCGCTAACGTGTATAGTGCCACTGTCAGCCTTATCAATACCTGCAATAAGATTGAGCAGGGTACTCTTGCCTGATCCGGAAGGCCCCATTAAAGCAAGGAACTCCCCTTCGGGGATATCAAAACTGATGTTCTCTAAAACGGGTATTATCTCGGCTCCACGATGGTAGGATTTTGAGAGATCTCTTATCTCAACGATTGGCTGTTTTGTGTCTTCCATGGTATTTCCTTATTTTTCTTCGATCTTAATTCTCGATCCATCTTTTAAAGTTCTCGGTGGGTTTATTACTACCTTATCTCCTGGCTTGACCCCATCTAGTACCTCTACCATATCACCAATCTGAGTACCAGTAGTCAAAGGAACTTTCGTTACATGATTATCTTTTATAAGAAAAGCGAACTTGCTGCTATTGTATGTCACAACTGTCTCAGTGTTTACTGCAGTTTTTGGTTTTTGTTCTTCTTCTGTAACAGGCCTTTCAAGAAAGGCTACCTTTGCGCTCATCTCAGGAAGGACACGTTTATCCCTGTCCAAAAATTTAACCTTTATCATAACAGATGCCTTACTGCGGTCTGCCGTCGGAACAATCATATGTACCTTGCCGCGAAAGCGGGTTTCCGGAAGGGCATCTAACTGTATTTCGCAAGGTTGATCTACCTTTACTTTTTGTAAATTTGATTCAGAGACATCAGCTTCTACAAGAAGAGAATCCATATCTGCAATAGTTACAACTGCAGCTTTAGCGTTCGCGGCAGCTCCCAGTGGTGTAATGATATCACCAATATCGGCGTCTTTAGTTAGTACAACAGCATCGAAGGGTGCACGGATATAGGTGTAGTTTACGGCAACATCGGCGGAACGCAACGCCGCTTTATAAGCGTGTATCGACGATTCTGCAGCCGACACCGCCGCCTTTGCTCTTTTGTAACGCGCTTCTGCAATATCAAATTCAGACTGTGGCACAATCCCATGAGAAACAAGCTCCTTTTGGCGATTATAATGCAGCAGGGCGTCGTTCATCTCAACCTTTGCTATTTTCAGGTTTGAAATAGCATTATCCAGGTTTGCTTTTGCCTGCTCACGAGCAGCCCTTGCATCCTTTCCTTCTAGTCTTGCAATTATTTGTCCTTTCTTTACCTGACTCCCTTCTTCTACCCCAAGCCATTCTATTTGTCCGGTAATCTTAGATGCCACGGAAGCTTTCCGTTGCGCAACGACATAGCCACTGGCATTTAATAAGGTAAACATTTGCGAAGGATATACTTTAGAAACGGTTGTTACTTCTACTTCAACAACAGGGTTAAAGATCAATAGATAAAGAATGAGACCTAGTATGGGAATACCTATAAAAGCTAGTATCTTGAAAAATAATTTTTTCCGTGTGCTGTGATAATACTTTACGTTGGACTTATCTATTGTTAATTTTGCCAGGTCTTTATTTATCATTCATCTATCCTTAAGGAATGTAAATTTTTTATCTTTGCTTTCAATTTGAATCAGATTATATCTTCACGCTTCGTTTAAGAATGTTATTGTAATATCTTCTATGATATTTTTTTAACAATTTTTTACTTTCATATATTTTTATTTAGCGATAGTGTCTTACGGGGGAATAAAGAAGGCCGGTGAATTCCGTGATATTCTCCTCGCTTGATTTATTCTGTTTGAAGAATGTCTTATGTGTAGGGTGAATTAAGCGAAGTAAATCTATCAAATGAAATGTATGGACCTGTTACAGAGGAAAGGAATGAAGGTAATGGTAATCGATATCGTATGTTTAAGGCATTCCGTTAATCGGAGGGAATTTTCATGGTATTCAAATCGGCTTTTAGGATACTTGATGCCGTATTTTTTCTGTATTAAGAGCCTATCCGAAAACCTCTTTTGAAATACATTCTTTCTGTAGCTTATAAGGGTTTTCGGATAGACTCTAAGGAGTGAGAATTGATATAAGATCCATACCAGTCCTCATTCAGGATCTGGCCGTTCTGTGCATGGTTTATCACCAGGTCCGGGTAATGAAGCTTTAGGCCTGCCAATGGTCTCGCCTTCAATAAGGGCTTCTATGGTAGGATAAGGATAGATTGTTGGTGCACGGTATTGCATCAAGCCGCCGGTATCTGCCGATGGACCATACGTACTATAAATTTCTCTTCCCAGCATGCGAAGCATTATTGTCTGTTGACCTCTGTGATGTGCTGTATGGGCAATCCTCCTCGTCATAATCCAGGTTCGAGGGCGTTTAACATCAAAGAACGATGTTTCTTCTTCCCACCAGACTTTATCTTTCTTTCGTAAAGCTGCAAGTCGTTTCCCGGAATCTTCAGCATAGCGTTTCATGAATTCCAGCCGGGCTTCTTGTTTTGGCAGAGGTGGTGCACCGACATCAATTCCAAGCATATTGCAGAACCAAATATTCTCACTCATACACTGATGTATCATCTGTTCTCTGGCATTTCTTCCCCGTTTATCATGTGGACGAGGGCGTAGAGAAAGATCTTCATCCTTAAACATACTCCAGACACTGAGTGTTTTAATTCTTTCGGTTTCATACGTATTGACTAGAAAATCATATTCCATAGGGAAATTCCTCCTTACATTTTTAAAATTTAGCAAGGGTTAACAATCTAAGATTATCCATTTCTGAAGGCAGATATCCACAAAATTCTATGAAGAACATAATTTTGTGTTTCTCATTTCAAATTTTTTCTTATCTTTTATTTGTGTGTCCTCATGATGGTTTTTATTTTACCGGTAGAGTAATTATAACTTTGGTATATTCTCCGTCAACACTATCAATGGTAAGCTTACCATTATGATCAATAATAATATTGTGACTAATACTTAAACCTAACCCTGTTCCTTCCCCCGGAGGTTTTGTAGTAAAAAAAGGATTCGTTATTTTATCTTTTATATGGGCAGGTATGCCGGTACCATGATCGTAAAAGGTAATCTTTACATACGGATGTTTATGTATCGTTATTTCCTCACCTGAGATCTCAAGGATTTTATTATCATGTGCTCCTGGATATCTTTGGTTCAGGGCATATCGTGCATTACTCATGATATTCATAAAAATCTGTTGAGATACGAATGGAGTCCTTTTTCATTTGTTTCTCCATCAGCACGAGTGTATCAGACACAATTTCATGTATACTCACTATGGTTTTTTTTTCTTCTCTGGGTCTGGCAAAAGAAAGAAGTTTGCTTACGATATTGGCGACGCGGTCCCCTTCCTTCATAATTCGACTGGCAAGGTCTCTTTCTCTACTTCCCTCACTGCTTTTATTAAATAAAATCCGGGCGCAATTAATAACACCCGTTATGGGATTGTTAATCTCATGGGCTACTCCTGTTGCTAATTCACCTATCAACGTAAGATGTCTGGACAGTTGTGTCTCCTTTTCCAAATTTACCTTTTCCGTGATATCTAAGAAAGAACTCAATATACCAACGACATTTCCTTTCCCGTTTTTTATAGGAACCTTAACGGTATGCACCGTCAGTTCTTGTCCATCCTTGATATATTTCTCTTCTATATCTTCTGGTATCCCTGATTCCACAATTCTTTTATCATCAGCCCGGTATTTTTCTGCAAGTTCCCCAGGAAAAAGGTCATAATCAGTCTTTCCGCTAATTTCACCCGGTCTCATATGGAGATCTCTGGCAAAATTTTCGTTACAGGATATATACACTGAATTCCTATCCTTGTAGAATATTCTTAAAGGAAGATTTTCCAGGAGGAATCGGTGCTTATTTTCACTCATACGCAGACCTTCCTCCACTCTTTTGCGCTCAATGATTTGTCGTTGAAGTTGCTCGTTCAGCGTTTTTAGTTTTGCGGTACGTGCTTTTACTAATTCCTCAAGATGTTCACGGTATTTTTCTAATTTTTCTTCTGCAAGCTTTTGCTTTGTAACGTCTGCTCCATATAAATTAACATAGGTAGTATCAATTACCGGTACAACGGTAAAAGAGAATATTCGGTCTTTGTGTTTGACTTCAATATTCTCTTTTATTGATTTCGTATGAAAGGCATCAACAACTGTTTGATATAAGAAATCAGGTACAGATTGACCAATCTTGCAATTCCAATCTTGTAAAAGAGGTATACTCGATGGACTGGCGTAGAGAATAGTACCGTCTTGTGCTATACGGAGTAGGGGATGTGGGTTCTCATCGGGAAATTTAGCTATATTCTTTATTTCCTCTTGGATTCGTTTTTGTTCAGTAATATCTCTCCAAACGGCAACACTACCGATAATGGTACCATTGCGGTCTTGGATTGGACTGGCACTAATAAGTACGGTAATTTTTTCCCCGGTAGATCTCCGGGCAATCCATTCCTCATTTATTACCACTTCACCCTTTTGGATAGCACGATAGAGGGGTAATTCTTCAGGTATAGCAGGTGTGACATCATCGGAATGAAAGATATTCAATTTTTTTACAAAGTCTTTATAAGGGATACCCTCAACGTCTTCTCGTATGTGTCCTGCTAATTGTGCTCCATATTTACTAACCATACGAATGGTGATATCGGGTACATCATCGGTAGCGATAGCAATAGCAACACCTTCTGGCACACATTCCATGAGAATTTCAAGTGTCTGATGACTCTCCTGAAGTTTTCCTTCTATTTGCTTATATTGAGTAAAATCAATTTGACAGGTAGTTAACTCGTGAATAAGTTTCTTAATATTTTCAGTAACTTCAGTTGAAATGGTATCAATATTTTTAGCTAGTAATTCTTGTGTCTGTTTGAGCAATCTGTTAATTTGTTCAAATTTGTCTTGAATCATTTAAGAACCTTTCATGATATACTTGCAATTGTTAAGGATTAAAGATCTTTCTTAACAAATAACGGCTCGAACATTCTTTTGTTATGAAAAAGAGCAAGGAAAAATACTAGAATGAGTACTTTTTAGTCGTTATTACCGTATTGGTAGCAATTGCCTCGTATTGATATGTAGGTGAGTTTTCAAACAATGTCTTATGTTTGTCGTTCTTTGGTTTGATGGGGGATACTTTCATATAACAATGAATCTCCAATTCTTCTGTTAAGATTTTGGATTTAGCTGAACCAAAAAGGTTAATTAGGTGTTTGTGTGGGCGGTTCAATGGCTGATTTTAGTGATAGAGTTTGCCGCATAAGTTGTAACGAACTATTAGGAAACAGTGAACTTGTAGAGGATGACGTTATTCTTAGCCGTATGTCTTTCAACTGTGATTCTATATATGATGTGAGTGCATAAATAAAAAGTACAATACCTGTCATCTCAAGGCATTCTTCAATAGTTATTATAATGAAATACGTTACGCTACTCTCACCATGTACCTCATAGTAACGTCCGCCAATAAGTTCAAAACCAAAAGCACCTGCTATATATATTACGCCAGAGACAACAAATAGAAACCGTGTTTTCTCTGGAAGATGGACTATAAATTTTGTATATGCCGATAAGAAAATAATCAGAGTAATACCATACGGTATAACCCATGCAAAGTAAAGGATACCACTTGTATTCAGTGCATGTTGTAATGGTATGACAAAGCGTTCGTGAATGGCGGCAAATTCATCTATGGATATAAAGAGGAAAATAATTGATAAACCTAACCAGAAAAAGTATCCTTCCCCGATCTTTTTTCTAGCCAAGGCAATAATAGCAAGTAAGGCTGAACAGAATACAAGTGCTATTGTAGAGCAAAATGTCGGGATATTTTTCTCTTTATCAAGATCAAATAGGCTAATCAAATCAAAAAGTCCAACCACATGGCGATTTCCAACTAAAAATGAGGTAGATTTCACGGCTATGTGAGCAAGAGTAACGAGTATAAAAATTAAAGCAAAAAATTTAGTTACTTTTCTGGGATTTAATATTATATCCATTTTTAGCTGTCCTCTCTTAAAAGATATGAATTTTGTTTAGAATTTTATTTCTGAACACAGGTAATACAGATTTTATGAATCTGCTTACATGCTCGTGTAAAGTAAAAAGCTTATCTATTGATAGAAACAAGAAAATGACTACTAAACCAAGCCAGTCGAAGCCGCTTTTCCCAATTTTTTCGAGAAATAGCAATAATCGCAAGAAAGATTGAACAGGATAACAATGCTACTGTAGAGATGAATGATGGAACATTATGCTCTCTATCGAGATTAAACAGATAGCTCAGATAATAAAGTCCAAATCCATATGGGTGACCAAACGAAAACTTAGAAGATTCTAGATCAGTATGAATTAAAGCGATGCATATAAAAATTGAAGCATAAGATTTCGCTATCTTCTTTAAGGCTGTTTTTCTTTAAGACCCATTACTTTGCATCTCCGGATTACTCAGGGTTTGCCTTTATCGTTACAATATCCTCTTTTACCCTTTATGTCAGAAGTTAGAATCCTAGTAGCGCAAGCTTCATACCAATAAAAATGTTTAGAAATAAACTGTCTGGGTAGAAACCAAACACTTTTCTGAAAGATAGTAAGATAGGCAGGAATGTTCCAAAAGAAGACCGCTTTATAAGATTGGATTATAAAAAAGATAACTCCAAAAACAGATAAATTTAGTTACCTTAATCAGTAATTGTGAGGAAAGAAAACCATATTAAGTACTTACATAAACATATAAATACGTATCTTTTTTATCTTATTATACCAAGTGTCATGTTACACCCATGTGACAATACAGCTCTGTGACATGGCACGTTCCCTGGTTCCTGTTTGAATACATCCGTTATTATTGTCATTTGTATAAATTTGCACAAGCATGCTTCCTTGGATATTCCCTGTAGAGTAACTACGCAAAAATGGTGATCTCATAACTCTTTAATTCCTTAGCTAAAAAGAACTAACGCTACGATTTGTTCTGTGAATGAGTTTTATTTAGGCAGTTTAAAAGGGAATAATGGTCAGGAAGATAAGAAAACGTCTTCGATAGTTTTTGCTATTAATTTATTTCTCTGTGCCCATTCAAAGAGTGTTTTAATAGCATTCCTACCAATTTTTCCTAAAGTAATACTGTAGGTATTTACATATAGTTGAATGTGCTGGTTTCTAACGTTTTCACTCATCTCCTGGGCATATTGCTTGACATACTCTTGAGAGGATGCAGGGTTTGCAATCGCATATTCCACACTTTTTCTTAAAATACGATTCACTTTTTTTGAGATTTCAGAGGGTATGCTCCTTTTTATTACAATTCCACCTAAGGGAATAGGCAGTCCTGTTTGAGCTTCCCAGTATTCTCCCAAATCAATGATGTTAACCAATCCTTTATCCTGATATGTAAATCGATTCTCATGGATAATTAAGCCTGCATCTGTCTTATTTTGTAAAATGGCATTCTCAATATCAGAAAAAAGCATCTCCACTTTATTTATTGCCCTGGGAAATGCCAGGCTTAACAAAAAATTAGCGGTGGTATATTTTCCCGGGATAGCGATGACAAGATCTTCAACCTTTGATTTTTGATTTTCAGGTTTTGAGATTAATAATGGTCCACACTTATTACCTAAGGCACTGCCTGCATCTAATAGTATATAATCCTGCATTACATAGGCATAAGCATAATAGCTTAATTTTGTAATATCCAACGAATGTTGAAAAGCAAGTTTATTGAGTTTTTCCACATCTGCAATGGTCAATTCAAAAGATAATCCTTCCGTATCAATTTTCTTATTCACCATGGCATCAAAGATAAAGGTATCGTTAGGGCAAGGAGAAAAGCCGAGGGTTAATCTCATAGGTGTACGTTACCGGATATATGATGTATAATTTTCATAGCAGTTTCATTTAAATTTTCAATAGCTAAAGGGATATTCCACGTACCTTTATTTCGGTTTTCGATATAATTGGAAATAGCTCTGATTTGAAGACAGGGGATATGTTCAATCAGACAGGCATACAAAAAAGCAGCTCCCTCCATGCTCTCCAGATCAGGTTGATATTTTTGAATGATTTTATCGATACTATATTGATTACCGTGAACGGTATTGACACTAATGCCTTTTACCGTTGCTCTCAAATTTGGTATTTCTTGAGCCCAATCAGGGGTTTTGTTTATTAATTTACCAGAATTGTATGGGAATCGATTAGGATTTAATAATTTTAATTCTATAACATCCAAAAAACCCTCTTTATCTTCAGCACCTAAATCCGCAATTTGTTCCTCAGTTACATTGACGACCTCACCGATTGAAATGTTTTTATTGAAACTTCCTGCTATACCAAAATTTAATGCCAGATCATAGGTAGTGTTTACAAAAGCCTTCCCCATGAAATAGGCAGTTTGCATCAATCCTACTCCGGTAATTAGCACATCTAAACTTAATTGATGGTATTGAAAAGTTTTCATTGAAAATTCCTCATCATCAGTCTGTCCGAAAGATAATAAGAGCGGTTTAATTTCAAAGTATGTTGCTGCAACGATGAGTACTTTCATATATTTATTTGCGAGTCCAATTGTTTTCCATTCTGTAGGGTTGCTATCCCCGGTGTACGTATTCAGGCAGGGGAAGCAAGGCTAAAGCCTTGCCCTACATCTTCATAACAGATAAAAAGTGCTGAAGGCTTCATGTAATGTATAGGAATTTCAAACTACTTAATCCGCCGTCTCGATAGAGAATTGTCAGGTGGAGGGACTACCTATTCCCATAATTCTCCCAAAACCATACATGATAAGAAATTTTTGGAATACGATAATGTATGGAATTACCGAAAACCTCATATAAAATTCCTAAGAATTGAATTTTATATAAGATATCATAAGATATCCTACTGCATAAAGATATTTTGTAAATATATAATTTTCTGTCTTGATAGTCTCACTCTTTATAATTTCTGAGAATTATATTTGTTACATAGAGACTATTGTCAGTGTTTTCGGGTCTCTGGTGTGTAGTATGACTGGAGGTAGGCAATGATCTGCTCCGCATCGTCTTCCGGGATAGAAGCGCCAAACATATTGATCATCTTGTAAACCTCAGTTTTCCATATGGCACCTGGAAGGGGGGGGCTGCATAGTGATGTAAGTAGTACTGTGACAAAATCGACAGTAGATTTGGATAATCTCTCGACCTTTACCGGAAGGTAATTCAGGGGTAGAGAGAGGATATTCTCCCACATTATATATTGCATCGTATGAATACTGGGTCTGTTCAGGTTGAGTAATGCTACCCAGTGTTTCCTTGTGGTATTGACCACTATGAATTAAGCCAGGAAGCTTACTTTGAGCTAGAACAGCTCCGCCCAAAAGAAAGAGAAAGAGTCCAAACAAAACAAGTCTTATTTTTTTCATCGTATGCCTCCTTATATTGAATTGTAAGCAACGACTTACATTACCTCCATGGCGCTCCTCTTCGTAAAACCGAATAAGATCAATACCATAGTAATTATTTGATAATCCTCTATATTTTTTCACCAATATGCCTTATTGTGAAGCGCCTACAGTTACCTCTTGCCGCTCAATCTTATTCCACAAATATCCTCCAGGATTCCAGATTTCTTCATCAGGCTGGGTATTCCCTTTCTCGTCAGTTGCCCGCACTGCAAGTGTGTACTTGCCCACATGCTTTGGAGTCCATGGTGTCTTCCAGGTACGGAAGGAATAGGGACCGTAGTCTTCCCCAAGTTCAGTTTTGTGCCAAATCACACCATTGTTCTCAGAGAATTCTACCTTAATGATCTTACTATAGCCGCTGAAGGCAATGCCTTGTACCATTATTGGCATCTCTGAGGGTACCTTGCTTGTCCCATCCGGAGTAATGATGAATGAGCGTACAGGCATGGTCTTGATAGGGATCATTCTCACGCGACCATGCTTAACATCGTTAAAAGTAGTGTTGCCACGAGGTGTGTCGGGAACACAATAAGCCTTTGCCATCCAGAAATTGGTATCAGGTTCAGTTACTATGCGAATCCAGGTTAGTGCCTTGATCCAATAGGTTGCGAACTTACCGGGAACGACTAAACGTACCGGGAAACCGTTAAGCATGGGAAGAGGTTCGCCATTCATTTCATAGATTATAATGGCTTCATCAATGACCGAATCGTTTACGTTCAAGGATTTCTGAAATCTGTATGAGCCTGTATCCTTTGGTCCCCGACCGCGGTCTAACCCCTCAAATTGTATTTGCAATGAACCTGATTTGACTCGTGCAGCATTGAGCAAATCTTTAAGGTGCACCCCTGTCATAAGGGCATTACCCATAGCTCCATTACCCCATTGACCGCCAGGCACACGGGGTTGGAAACGACTACGGCTATTTCCAGAGCATTGGTTAACAGCAGCAATAGTAACAGGTTTGAATTTGCTCATGAGATCAGTCAGGGATAAGGCTAAAGGTTTTTCAATATTTCCTTCTATGAAAAGGCGCCATTCAGAGAGATTCACCGCGTTTGGGATGTTGTCGAGATGCCATCGTACATAAAAAGCAGCATTTGGAGTGAATGGGGTGAGAAAATAATGCCGTGGTGTCTCAAGCTGGATAGGCCGGTCAGTGAGTTGAATTAATGGAAACTTTTGAGGGTAAACGACAAAGGGGCCTACCGATCCCCAGTAAGGGTTGGCATCAGGTCCTGTAAACTGAGGGAGTGGTTGTACCGTCTGACCTGATGCCTGTGTCCACGCTGAAGATAATAACTTACTCAAGCCAAATCCAACTGCTACTCCACCAATTGTCTTTAGTAAGAGTCTCCGTGATATTGATTTGAATTTTTCTCCTGTCATTGTATTACCGTCTTTTATGGAAGAATATTTCTCTCATTTTTATCTTCATGAAGAATCGGTAGAGAAGATGTCCGATGCTTTTATGTTTTATTTCATGGTACTATTTGATTTATGATTTTATCCATTTTTTTTCTTGCTTCATCAGTATCGTGAGCATTTGCAGTTGATGTCTCATCTGCGCCATTCTTTCCTATCGTAACATCAGAAGCAGGTGTGCTTGATTCCGGTTTTGTATGGAGTGGTTTCGTGTTTGATTTAGGAACTGCTTTTGCGATACTGCTGCGACTTAAGGTAAAATTCGGTATTGATTGACGCAAGGAAGAAAGAAGATATTCGACCTGCGAATCAGATAATTTTGGACTATCTTTTAAATTATCCGGGTTTATTTCTTTTATTGTTCCATCTTCATTCAATGATTCACCAATCATACGAATAAGTTTTTCTGTACTTGACCTTCTTTCAATAACTGAAATATTTGAATTTTTAATCTTAGCCAGCAGACCTTTAGCCTTATTGAAACTGACTGTTTGGGCTCGGGGTACTGCAGCTTCACTCAAGATTTTTTGAATTGAGTGGAGATCTGCTGCTTTCTCCTTATCCTTATTCTCCAGGAATTCAAGCAATTCCTCAAAACTATTCTGACTCAAATCAATATCCAGTGAGCTAATATTCTTGTTGATTTCTACGACGAGATATGTGTTTTCTCTATATGGTTTGTATGGTTCGTCTGGTTTCTCCTTCCGATAAACAATTCCTTCATCCTCATCTAGTAATAATTCATCCCAAGGTATCTGTTCTTTATTAGCTCTTTCGCTCCTAATAATGACATAGTTTCCAGCTTCAAGGATAAAATGATTTACGAGATTTTCTGATCCTCCGCTTGGATCCAGTATCATAGAATATCTAAACTCAGTATCATCTTGATCACTATTTATCAAAGCTTGTCCCAAGCCATTTAATAAACTTAAGATAGGAGATGCCGGAGGATAAGCCATTGATCCTGCCTGGGCAACGGTAGATAACAAGGCCTTGGCTTGTTCGGAATTGACATCTAACTCAAAGATGGTAATACGAAAAGCGAGGGGTGCGCCATTATATTTAATAGGACCGTAAATAGGCATATTGTTGAAATTCAGGTACTGTCCCTTCAAGACATCATCAGAGAAGAAAACGAGCCTTCCAGCCTTTGTATTTATAAAGTCTAATTCTTTACCGGTATTCATCTCAAAGGCATTCGCCACGATTGCAATTTCACCATGTGCGTTATAACCTATTCTTGTTACTGCGAGTAAAGGATTTCTCATCTCAGCAAAGTCTTTGATATATGCCGTTCGAAGGTGGACAGAAATCGAGTCACCCTCAACAAATTTTCCCTCTTCAGATAAAGTGAAGTTCTTACAATGTAAAGGGAGCATTTTTTGATCTATGGTATCGGTTTTTTTATCCCTATCCTTAGTATCGCCTGCTTTTGATGTTGTTGGAGTTACTGTACTTGCGCTGTTCTCAGATATCTTTAGTCCCTTTCCAGCAAGATTTGTTTTTCGAAAGGTCACTACTCCTTCATTGGATATTGCGCAGCCTCCGAGGATAAGAGTAAGAACTGTTAGCGTTGATTGAATAAATTTAGGGGCAAAACACCATTGAGGATAGTGGTTTCGCTCTTTATTGTCCATAAGTCTCTTTTCCTTTCTTTATACAGGGTTTATGAACACTAGGGGTAAAATTGATGTAATGGTATCGTGTACTGAAAAAAGTCTTTAAAAAAATAGGGCGCTAACAAGGCCAATTAATGCCCCGAAAACTCCTCCCCAAACAACAAGCCAACCCAGGTGTGTGCGGATAATCTCTTCAATAATTTCTTTTACCCGATGTGGTGTAAGCTCGTTTAATCTGTTATCTACCATAGCGCTGATTTTGGATCTGAATATTCCAAAATCAGTCTCTTTTCGTAAAACTGAGGCTATATCAATGTTGGATAAGATATCAGCCGTTTGTCTCTCAAATTCTGTTTCAAATGGCTTACGTAACGGTTCAAGCGCTTTTTCACCGCCGAATAAGTTTAACATACCGCCCAAAGAGGAATTTTTAATCACCTCTATGAAACCATCGAATACCTTATCAAGGTCAATAGTATCCATCACTAATTTCGGTTGTATTTCGTGGGGTAATGTATCCTGGGTAACTTTGATAAAGTTTTCTTCGGTGAAAAAGTTCTCCATAATCAGGGAGCGGATACTTTCTTTAAATTCTTTAAACCGCAAGGAAATAATACCGGAACCATAAAGTCCTGGTATTTTCTCAAACAACATGTAGACAGCTAACCAATTGGTTAATGCGCCGGATAAGGCAAAAAGGCTTGCCATGATAATAGTGCTACGGCCTGTAAATTCGTGAGTAAAATAAGCAATCCCTAAGACACCAGCAGCAATGAGGTTAGTCAATAAGCTTTTATTCATAAGCATCCTTCTTCTTGTATTAAAAAATTCCTTTTAGATTTTGTATCTCAGCTTTGTATATCATATTCCCCTATCATAGCCGGCCAATTGCTTTTCGAACCTTCTCCATGAGAGGTATAGCCAAAGACCGTGCTTTCTGACCACCTTCTTTAAGAAGGGTATCTAACTTTTGTTGATCTGCCATCATTTGATTGTATACTTCGCGATATTTTCCGAGGAAGGAATTTAACATTTCGAACAACTCCTGTTTAACATCTGCCCATGCTATACCTTTGAGATATTGGTTTCTCATAGATTCTCCCTGTTCCGGACTGGCAAATTCCTTATATATGAGAAAAAGGGTAGAAGTTGTTGGGTCCTTAGGTTCTGCCGGTGGGGTAGAATCTGTTTTAATCCTGAAGATGCGTTTGCGTAACTGTTCAGGTGAAACGAACAGGGGAATGGTATTATCATAACTTTTACTCATCTTCCTCCCGTCTAATCCTGGTAATGATGCCGTTTCTTCCTGAATAAGATATTTTGGTAATTTGAATATTTCCTGATATGTAGTATTGAAGCTTTGAGCAATGTCGTTTGTAATCTCAATATGCTGTATCTGGTCTTTTCCGACAGGAACAAAGTCCGTCTGAAAGAGCAGGATATCGGCTGCCATAAGAATAGGATAATTATACAGCCCCATATTTATACCCGAGTCGATATCAGAAATTTCACTCTCAAGATTTTGAGCAACCGCTGCTTTATAAGCATGGGCGCGGTTCATCAGACCTTTCGGAGTCAGGCATGCAAGTATCCAGGTTAACTCAAAAATCTCCGGTATATCAGATTGGCGATAAAAGATTACTTTATCAGTATTCAATCCCAAAGCGATCCAGGTAGCAGCAACCTCATAACACAGGTGGTGAAAGTATTTTGGTTCTTTTATAGCCGTTAGGGCGTGATAATCGGCTATAAAATACATTGATTGATAGTGCTCATCCTGTGCCAGAGCTAACGCCGGCTTTATAGCACCAAGGTAATTGCCAAGGTGAGGACTGCCGGTCGGTTTTATTCCTGTCAGCACAATCTTCTTTTTCATATTTTTTCTTCTCAAAATATTTTACTCTATTATATAGACAAAGACAGGCTAGTCAAATACTGAAATTACTCTGCAAAAGTTATCTGGTTAACGTTGAAATCGCAATTGCTGTTTTGATATGATACTATAGTAAGCGAATGAAATATCCTGATTGTATAGGAATTTTCATTGTATGTAAGCGGGATTCAGGGTGGCGCGGACAAACCATGTCCCCGTATGTTTTGAGCGGGGATCTTTTGTCCGTGCGTCTTGAACGGAGATATGGTTTACCCGTGGACGATAAAACACTGACAAACAGAGTTTGTCAGTGCCACCCTTGACTAAAAAATAACTTGATATTTTCCTGGTGGGGCAACCCTTTCTGGTTTCTCCCGGCAAGGCTGAAGCCCTGCCCTACACCTACTTAATTTTTAGCGTTGACTCTAGCTTACATACTTTTTTATTAAAAATGATAGGATACAAGAGTATGAAAAAGTATCATCGGTTTTTGGTGCCGTGGATCTCTTTTATTTTCTGCATTGCGTTTTCTTCTTTCGTATATGCACAAGGAGATTTATCGGTAATTATCAAACAGATTCAGTCATCTGTTGTGGTTGTTTTGGCTTATGATACAAATGGCCAACTTCTTAACCAGGGAAATGGTTTTTTTATTAATAACGATGGTGATGTTATCACAAACATCCACATACTTCAGGGTGCAGTCAGCGCTGAAGTAAAAACGGCTTATGGGAAGGTATATACCATTACCGGTGTTTTGGCACAGGATAAGGAAGGAGGCCTTATCCGGGTATCAGTTGATATTCCTCCGAGATTAGTACGCCCTTTAATGTTAAGCACCTCCCTTCCCAAACCGGATGAGCGCATTATTGTGGTTGGCAGTCCAACCAGTGTTGATCAAAAGGTTTCTGATGGTATAATCTCAGATATTTATGAGATTCCGGTATTTGGAATGGTTATTAGGATCACCGCATCTATACCTTCGGAATTTAGCTGCAATCCTTTAGTAAATATGCAGGGAGAAATTATTGGGTTAGCATTTTCTCAAAGCATGAAAGATCAGAACCAGAATATTGCAATTCATAATAAGAGGGTAACAAAACTCCTGGAAGACAGAAGCGACAGCCTTACCAAATGGGTTGAAGGCGAAACAAATGAATGGTTTTCTTCTGCAGAAGGACTTTGCAACAAGGGGGTCTTTTACCTTGCAGCAGAAGACTATGAGAATGCCCTTCGTTGTTTTGAAAAAGCGGGTAAAGAAAATCCAAGATACTCTCTTGCTTATTTCTATATCGGTTATTGTATGGATAAGTTAGGGCGGTACTCAGAGGCAATTGAAGCGTACAAGCGTGCGATTCGGATCAACGCTACTTTTCTGGAGGTGCATTATAATTTGGGAGAAGATTATGACAGGTTAGGATGTTACGGGGAAGCAATCGGGATTTACAAGCAGATTATACGCATCCAACCCAAAAATGCAAGGATACACTATAAATTAGGCGAGGATTATCGCATACTTGAGCATTACCCTGAAGCGATTCATGCCTTTAAAAAGGCAATCGATAGTAAGCCTGATTTTGTTGAAGCATATTCCAGTCTTGGTCTGGTCTGTTTCAATCTCGGATATTATTCGGAAGCGATAGAGGCATACCAGCAAGTGATTACCATAAACCCTCACGATACCAAAGCTCATATCATGCTTGGCTCAGCTTATAGCAAGCAAGGATGCTATACAGAGGCAATCGATGTCTTCAAAAAAGTAATCTATAGTAAACCCGATGATACTCATGCCTATTTCCTGCTCGGTGTGGCTTATGAGAAACTCGGAAGTTACACGGAAGCTATTGATGCTTATAAGCAGGCAATCTCCATCAAACCTGATGATGCCGGGATGTACTATAATTTAGGAATGACTTATGAGAAGCTTGAACGCTCCGGGGAAGCAATTGATGCCTATAAACAAGCAATTTATCTTAAGCCGGACGATACCAGGGCATATCGTATGCTTGGCATGGTCTATGCTAAGCTTAAAAGGCACGTGGAGGCGATCGATGTCTATAAGCTGGCAATTAATATAAGGCCAGATGATGCCGATATCTATTATCGTCTGGCTCTGATGTATAATATTCTCAACCGTTATGGGGAAGAAATAGAGGCTTATAAGCAGGCGATTCTTATTAAGCCTGATTTTGCAGAGGCATATCTCGGTTTGGGCAAGAGGTATGTAAACCAGGGAGATAGAAATTCGGCACTGGAAGTATATAAAACTCTCAGAGATTTGAATAAGGATTCAGCCGGTGAATTATTTGATCTGATTTTCAGATCGTAACATAGCGATCATTTCCTTTGCGTTGATGACGGATTTTCCGTTATGACAGTTGTTGAACATGATGATAGTGTTCCTGGCAGAGTTGGCTATGTTTTTTATATCCGGCACAAAGGACTGCAACTCCTCTTTTGTATAAAGATAATCATATCTTTCTGCTACCGATGCCCGGAACCAATGCGGATTTCTGCCATGGAATCTGAAGTATCCAAGGTCGGTTGTTGTCGTTGGATTATAAGGCATGAGGCTTTTGAGTTTTGGTTCATCTACAACACAGTATCCAATATGGTGTTGTTGAAGAAATATGATACTTTTTTGACTATGCCATCTGGCATTTCTGAATTCTACTACGAGAGGAATGTCCTTTACCTCCTCCTTAAAGGTCTTGATATAGTCATAGTTTTCCTTTGTTGTATGAAAACTATAGGGGAACTGTGCCAGGATTGCCGTTAGCCTGTTCTCTTTTCTTAAAGGTTCCAGAGAGTAGAGGAATCGCTTGAATGTTTCATTAGTATCGATACGTTTTCCTGTATCTTTATCTTTTATCTCATGAGTCAGTGACTTATGTGCTTTGACGGTAAATTCAAAATCAGGGGAGGTCTTTCTCATCATACCCTCGAAAGATCTTTGAGAAGGTATGGTATAATAGGTAAAATTTATCTCGGTTATTTTAAAACCAAGGTGCTTTTCATAGTAAGGCAGCATGTCTCCTTTTTTCATATCAAAAGGGTAGATAGTGCCCACCCAATCCGGGAATGAGAAACCTGATGTGCCAACTTTGATCATAGTTTTATAATAATTCAGCCGCGAATGAACATGAATTTACATGAGTAAGAAAAAATCGTTACATAAAAAACAGCAAAAAGTTATTTCTTTTTTTGCAGGGTATGCGTTTTCATGCAATACCTATAACTGCTCGCCCAATTTTTTCGATTTTACGGTAGCGGCTTCAACAGCGTTTATAAGGGATGCCCTGAATCTACCCTCTTCTAATTTACTAATTCCTTCAATAGTTGTCCCACCGGGTGAGGTTACATCGTCTTTTAGTTTTGCCGGATGTTGACTGGTTTCTAATACCATCTTTGCTGCGCCGAGAACCGTTTGCGCTGCAAGGATAGTGGATACATCTCTGGGTAAACCCATTTTAACACCGCCATCTGATAATGCCTCAATAAACATATATACATATGCAGGGCCGCTTCCGCTTAGTCCTGTTACAGCGTCCAGATACTTTTCGTCTAGTTGAAATACCTTTCCAACGGCGTTAAATATCCTGGATACTAATTGTGCATCTGCCTCTGTAGCGTATTTGCCCGGGGAAAAGGCTGTTGCTGAGGTAGCAACCAAACATGGAGTATTGGGCATTACCCGGATTACCCGAACACCTGTTTGTAACCGTGATTCAATAAATCGTATCGGTATACCCGCTGCTATCGAAATTACTAAATGCTGTGGGGTAATATCAGTTTTCAAGTCACGAAGCACTTCGTTCATCATTTGTGGCTTTATGGCTAATACAATAACATTAGCAAAGGCAGTAATATCTTTATTGTTTTGTGTGGTATGTATACCGATTTCTTTATGTAAAAATGCGCATCGCTCTGCAACAACATCGCTCATCATGATGTTTTTTATTTCGCTCAGTTGAGCATGAATAATGCCCTTGCAAAGGGCTTCTCCCATCTTCCCGCTGCCAATAAATCCTATAGTTTCTTTTAACATAATACACAGTTCCTCTTAAAGGATATAATTACTCTGGTAAAAATTATAAAAAGTTGATATGTTCTTGTAAGATAATTTAGTTGCGACGATATTACCCTGTGTTTTATAGTATGTGTTACACAGAGAAAAAATTTTTTTCCGATTCCTACTTTTTGTGTCATTGGGAGTAAACCGTTTCTGTTTGTGATCTCTCTGTATTATTGTCCATTATATGGCTAATTTTATAATATTTTCAAGGATTCTTTTGCTTTATCGGCGAATAAAAATGAGAAAAAGGTTTATCTTTTTATGGATACTCTTTTTGCTTTTTGCATTTTCCAATGATTCTTATGCTGTATATTATACTCTATCAGGCGAACAGATCAGACAAGCTATTGAGTATGGTGAGAAAAATAAGGATGCTGATTCTATCTCATTCCTGGATGAATGGATACGTGTGTCGGATTCGGATAATGTATATGAATGGGCAGGTTTACATACAAAATTTAGCACATTGGCTTCCGAGGCAAAAAAAGCATCCCGGGTATCGAAAAACTTAACAGAAGAACAGATATCTCAGCTTCTTTCAGAGAAGGAAGATATTTTGTCATTTATTGTTATTTTGTATGGTAATTCATATGACTTTGCTCAGGATTATCATGCGGTATTATTATACAAGAATAAGCCTATCCAACCGGTCCTGGAACAAAATGATAGTCGTGGTACGGTTAGTAACCTTGAATTCAGGAGATCTATTGCCTATCGTGTTGAATGCCGCTATGACTTCCCTAATTATTGTGTAGAACCGGATGCAGAGGTTACCCTTGTAATTCTGAATCCACTGAATAATGAGAAGAGATTCCTGTTTCGTTTAGGAGAAATGAGATGAGGGTGGGGTTTTTACAAACATTTCCCCTGTTTGGAAAGAAGGATGAGAATTTAGATAATGCAGTGGCAGGGATAAAACGGACAGATGCTGATTTAGTAGTCTTACCTGAATTATTTAATGGTTTTTGGCCTTGCGGAAACAATCCCTGAAGGACAAACGACACAGGCATTGATTAAGCTATCAAAAGAAAAACACAGGTATATCGTGGCTGGTTTGTCGGAACGGGAAGGTAACTATAGTTACAACTCTGCTATATTGGTAGGCCCAAGTGGCTTTATAGGTTGCTATAGGAAGCTGCATCTTTTTCATCATGAAAAACTGTGGTTTGAGCCAGGAAATGGTGCGTTGAATATTTATGATATTGGTCAGGCAAGGATTGGTATTATGATCTGTTTTGATTGGTTCTTTCCGGAGGTTGCAAGGTCTCTGGCATTAAAAGGTGCGGATATTATCTGTCACCCTGCTAATCTTGTGCTGCCATACTGTCCGCAAGCTATGATTACACGCTGTGTGGAAAACAGGGTCTTTGCTATTACGGCTAATCGTATTGGGGCCGAGAAACGTTCAGAAGAGATGCTTACCTTTATTGGTTCCAGTCAGATTTTAGGGATAAAAGGGGAGATATTATACCGCGCCTCATCAGATAGGGAAGAATCAATGGTTGTTGAGATAAATCCAAAAAATGCCCGTGATAAGCAAATAACCCCTGCGAATCATCTCTTTCATGACCGGCGGGTTGAGTTTCTGTAAATACTTAAGATTACGTTTTTAAACTTTATATGATTCCGGGATTTTACCATGAGTATCGTTATAGATATCGATTACCGTGAAAGAGATTCCGGGATTGCAGGGATACTACGGGCTAAAGAGAATTTTATTGTGGAAGAAAAGAAGTTATCAATTGGAGATTTTCTCATCAATAAGCATATCGCTGTTGAGAGAAAGACAACGAAGGACTTTGTTATTTCCCTTATTGATGGACGGTTATTTTCTCAGGCATCCCGATTAAGAAGACATGCTGAAGCGCAATTTATGGTAATAGAAGGTACTGACTTATTTCAAACCGGTTATAAGGTTGACCCACAGGCAATCAAAGGAGCCCTTATTTCGTTGTCTGTTTCATGGCAAGTTCCTTTGATCTTTTCAAAATCTGCTCCTGGTACTGCTGAGATATTGATTATGGCGGGAGAGCAGGATGTTAAATACTGCGATGAGATATTAAAGAGAATGGGGAGAAAACCAAAGCGTGTTCAGGCACAAAAATTCTATTTTCTTCAAGGACTGCCTGGCATTGGACCAAGAATGGCAAAAAGGATATTAGAATATTTTGGGAGTGTAGAGAGGGTTATTACTGCAAATGAGCAGGAACTTGCTTGTGTGAGAGGAATTGGCAGGAAGAAGGCATCCATGATCTGTAAGATTATTAAGGAATAAACCGAACTTGAATGGGGTTCAAGAGGTCGTGGGTTCAAATCCCGCCACCCCGACCAATAAATTTAAGGGTTTCTCGAATTTGCCATATCTCGTTTTTCCTCAACT